>DEBN01000172.1:2994-14541 GCA_002348825.1 Gammaproteobacteria bacterium UBA2955 | reverse complement strand
TTGTATCTACCCTACTTGAAGATGGCGTTAGGCGGTGACCGTGGTCTAACGCGGGCGCGGCAGAGTGGATTCTTACGTCCAAGCGTTGGCTATGACGACGAAGAAGGCAGCAGTTTCGGCGTGCCTTACTATTGGAATATTGCGGCGAATATTGACGCCACGTTAAAGCCCAAATTGGTCAGTAACCGCGGAGCCGGGTTTGCCGCCGAGGGACGCTGGCTCACCTCTAGGCAATTCACGCAGTTACAAGCCGGGCTGTTATCTGACGACAAAATATATAACGGCGTCATGAGCCGCCGTCGCTACGACAAATTTGGCGGAGCTGATCGTTTCGGTGCGTTTGTGCCGGCCAGCCGTTGGTACGTGAATCTACGGCACAGTGGCGCTTTGGGCCGTTTCCGCACCCATGCAGATTATTCGCGCCTGAGTGACCGCGACTATTTGCGTGATTTAGATACGGATTTTGGCCGGTCGTATGCCGACAGCTTTGACGCCTTAGACCCGTCAGATCTGCAGGGCCTACTGGAAATCCGCTACCAACATCACGGCTTAAGCGCGCGGCTCTGGCATCAGAGTTTCCAGCGCTTGGACCAGTTGGCCTTACCGACGTACAGTCGCTCGCCGCAATTGGATTTAGACTATAAGCGAGCGATAGGTGCAAATTGGCAGCTGCGTACTCTGGGCAGCTGGGCCCGCTTTGAACGTACGCAAGACGATTTTTTTGCGCCCTTAGGTGTGTCGCAGCAGCAGCCAGATCTCACACAGGGCATCTATGGCGAACGGCTGCATGTGCAGCCGGAGCTGTCCTACCTAAAACGCTGGCCCGGAGGGTATGTAAGTGGTGCCGGTGGCTTCATGCACACGGCCTATGCTTTGAAGCAGGATTTAAGGTCCGCGCAATCGACGCTTGTTGAAACAGCGCCTACCCGTAATGTGGGTTTCCTCAATGTTGATGCGGGTTTGTATTTCGACCGCTATTTTCAAAGCGTAGGTAAGCGCTGGTTGCAAACCTTAGAGCCGCGCATCTTTTATTTGCGTCAAAGCTACGCCGACCAGTCGACGCTGCCGCTCTTTGATAGCACCAATGTGTCCCTTGGCTACAGCCAGCTGTTTCAGAAAAAACGCTTTGTGGGCCTCGATCGGGTCGGTGATGCGAATCAAATAACGCTAGGTTTGAGCAGTCGTTTGCTGTCTGCCGAAAACGGTCGGGAGTATCTAAGCTACAGCCTCGGTAAGATCGCTTATGTGCGTAATCCTCGGGTGGGCTTGCGCGGTAACTTAAGATCATCCCAAACCGCGCCCACGGCGATCATCGCCAGTGAGTTCAATGTGCGGTTCGGTTCGCGCTGGCAGCTCGACAGCCACCAGTTATGGAGCCAGAGGGCGGCTCAATGGCAGGAACTGGGCGCGGCGTTACATTACCGCGTAAATCAGGGGCGCATGGTTACTTTAGGTGCGCGCAAACGCCTGGCATCGGCCGCGTTTTTCGACGAAGCGGTAGAGCAGATCGAAATTTCTACGATTTGGCCGGCGTCCAGACGGGTGTCGTTGCTGGCGCACTGGCACTACGATGTTCAGCGGTCGCGTACCGTGGAGGGATTTGTGGGCGTGCAATACGACGACTGCTGCGTGCGAGGCCGCTTACTATTTACTCAGGCTTTACATAGTTCTGCGTTTGTACCGCTCCGTGTAGCGGGTAGCGCCGATCATTCGTTGCAAACGAATCGCGGCTTAGCGCTGGAGGTGACGTTAAAAGGGCTAGGCGGCTTCGGGTCGAATATTGAAGCGATGTTGCGTCGAGGTGTACGTGGCTATGACAATGCTAAGATGCGACCTTGATCGCTGTATCCACTGCCCCAGCCTGCGATACACTGCGCCCGGCGCGTTTGCTTACCCATAAGTTCAGGGGATGACGTTATGTACCCAAGACAGTTGTTGGAAATTTTTTTGACTCGGGTGAAGTTACCCGGGTTGGGAACCGTCATATGTGCTTTAGCACTTACTGCGGTGCCGATGGTCGCCACGGCGCAGTACCAGAAGCTCGATGGCATCGTTGCGGTGGTCGACGACGACGTGGTGCTGGCCAGTGAATTAATGGACCGCCTCGCCTTGGTGCGAAGGTCCAGTGAAGAAAATGGTACGCGGTTACCTCCCAATGACATTCTAGTAAGCCAGATCATGGAGCGGCTTGTATTAGAAAATTTGCAGCGTCAGGAAGCGGATCGTCGCGGGTTGAATATCGACGATGAAACCTTGAGCCGCGCCGTTTCGCAATTCGCGCAAAACAATAATTTAACACTCGACGAGTTTCGTCAGGCGTTACTTGCCGACGGTAATAACTTTCGTCAGTTTCGCGAGGATATTCGTGAAGAAATGCTGGTCAATCGACTGCAACGCGCTTTGGTTGGTCGGCGAATATCGATAACAGAACAAGACGTACAGGGGCTGTTAAACTCACCGTATTACCAACAACTTTTTTCAGACGAATATCGGGTCGGACACATCATGATTACGTTGGAAGAAAATGTTTCTGATGAGGTGGCGCAGCAGGCTTTGGAAAAGGCAGAAAATCTAGTCGCGACGCTTCGCGAAGGTGCAGAATTCGCCCCGATCGCCATGGCCGAATCTTCCGCCAGCTCGGCGCTGGAAGGCGGTGATATGGGATGGCGCAAGGCCGGAGAGTTGCCAAGCTTATTCGCTGAACCGGTGATGCAGATGAGTGTTGGCGATATTGCGCAGCCTATCGTTAGTGGCAGCTCGATACACATTATTAAGTTGCTGGAACAACGCGGCGCTGGGGTGCAGAAATCCAAGCAGACCAAGGTCCGACACATCTTGGTAAGGCCGTCAGAGATAAGAACACCCAGCGAAGCAGAAGAGATTATTCGAGGTTTACATCAACGGCTCGGCGCAGGTAGTGACTTTAGTGAGTTGGCAACGCAGTACTCCGAGGATCCGGGTAGCGCCTTAAACGGCGGCGATTTGGGTTGGTCGACTACGGATCAGTTTGTCGGTATTTTTTCAGAAGTCATGCAGAGTACCGCCGAAGGCGCCTTTAGCGAACCGTTTCTGAGTCAGTTTGGCTGGCATGTGTTGTTAGTTGAAGGCCGTCGCGAACAAGATATGAGCGACGAGGCCCGGCGTAATATGGCGCTGGAGTTACTGCACAACAGGCGCTTCGAAGAAGAACGGCAGGAGTGGCTGAAAGAATTGCGTGATGAAGCTTTTGTTGAAATTCGTTTGCCGAGTGCCTAAATCGAAGTTCGCTAGCGGATGGGGGTAAATGCTTTGATAGCGGTCACCCCAGGCGAACCGGCAGGGATTGGTCCAGACCTCGTCGTTCAGTATGCTCAGCAGCCGCATACCGGGGCCACGCCTTGGGTAGCGGTCGCTGACGCGGATATGCTGCGCGAGCGTGCGCGCATGCTCGGGTTGCCACTGCGCGTGCACGACGACCTTGCGCGCGCGTCCTCTGCTCCAGGCGACCTTGCCGTTATGCACGTGCCGCTGTCGAACAAAGTAGTTCCCGGGCAGCTCAGTGCCGATCATGCGGCCGGCGTGCTGGCCGCGTTAGATCGGGCCATTGTCGGTGCCATGGACGGGACGTTTGCGGCGCTGGTAACGGGCCCCATGCAGAAATCGGTAATCAATGACGCGGGGATTCCTTTCAGCGGACATACCGAATATTTAGCTGCGGCGGCGGCTGTTGAGGATGTAGTCATGCTGTTGATGAGCGACGCATTAAAGGTCGCATTGGCCACCACGCATCTGCCGCTGGCGGCGGTGTCTGCTGCGCTGGATCAGCAGTTATTGGAGCGCCGTTTGAGGATTCTGCACGCCGCCTTGATCCGAGATTTTGGATTGCCTGAACCAACCATTTTAGTTGCTGGATTGAATCCCCACGCTGGCGAAGATGGACATTTGGGTCGCGAAGAAATCGAGGTCATCGAACCTGTTTGCGAAATGTTAAGACGTTCTGGTATGCGTGTTATTGGTCCGTTGCCGGCGGACACCCTCTATACCCCTAAGTATCTGGAGCAGGCGGATGCCACCATGGCGATGTTCCATGATCAAGGGCTCCCGGTACTCAAATTCGCAGGCTTTGGCCGTGCCGTCAACGTAACTTTGGGGTTGCCGTTTGTGCGTACTTCGGTAGATCACGGCACTGCTCTAGATTTAGCGGCAAGTGGTCGAGCGGATACGGGCAGTTTTGCCCACGCGCTGGCGGCTGCACAAGCAATAGTGACTCAGCGCACGACCTAATGCGTGCACGCAAACGATTTGGCCAACATTTCTTAAACGACGCTGGGGTATTGCAGCGAATTACTGATGCGGTGGCACTGCGGCCGGCGCAGCGTGTTTTAGAGATTGGTCCTGGCACCGGTGCGTTGACAGAATATCTGGCCGCTATCGAAGGCACTCGCTATACCGCGATCGAGATTGACCGAGATTTGGTGCCGCAATTGCAACAACGTTTTCCGGCGCTGCAGGTTATCAATGCTGATGTCCTGAGCGTCGATCTGGAGCAGTTGCTTGGGACCGCAACGGACGGATGGCGGGTGGTAGGGAATCTGCCTTACAACATATCCTCGCCACTTATCCTAAAGTTCGTGCATTACGCGCACAGCGCACCCGGAAGCATTCGCGATATGCACTTCATGCTGCAAAAAGAAATGGCAGATCGTATGCGCGCCACACCGAGCACCAAAGCCTGGGGACGCCTGAGTGTTATGGTTCAGTTGTTTGCAGAGGTCGAAAATTTGTTTGACGTACCGCCGTCCAGTTTTACACCGCCGCCGAAAGTAGATTCGGCGGTGGTGCGCATTCGGCCTCGCGCTACCGTAGATCTGCCAGCACAGTTGTCGACTCTGGATCAGATCCTTAGACAAGCATTTTCGGCACGGCGTAAGCGACTATCCAATGCACTTAAGAGTTTGAATATTGATTGGTCAGAGATGCAGGCTCAGCCGAATTGGCGAGCGGATGACGTCGGCGCCGCGGAGTTTTTGCAGATCGCGCAGTGGGTTGATGAACACCGTGGATAGTTGCCGTAGGGCACCGGCAACCGCAATCTGTCGCTAGAACTTCTCCGGATAAATCTAGATAGCGGCCGCGTTGTTTCAGACAACGACATAACTAAGTGTAAAATGAGCGATGGCGGCAAGCGAAGAAGGCGTGTTTAGACGTGAAACCAGATCAAGACGAAGCAATAAAAGTCAGCGTGGAGTGCCGGTATCTGCCGCAGGAGTCGGATCCCGGTGCCCAGCGCTTTGTATTTGCCTACACCATCACGATTGAAAATAATTCCAACGAAGTCAGTCAGTTACTTAACCGGCATTGGGTCATCACGGATGGCCAGGGCGAGGTCGAAGAGGTCCATGGCCCTGGGGTGGTCGGCCAGCAGCCGCGAATTCAACCGGGCGAAGGTTTTCGATACACCAGCGGCGCCATATTAAAAACACCGGTGGGTGTAATGCAGGGTCGGTACGAGTTCGTTACCGACGCAGGCCAGCGCTTCGACGCGGAGATTCCTCAGTTCACGCTTGCGGTGTCGGAGCTTGTCCATTAGGGCCGGGCGAACGGAGAGCCAGAACAGATGAGCACATACGCGATTGGTGATATTCAGGGTTGCGATCGTGAATTTGCGGCGCTGCTGGAGAAAATCAACTTCGGCGGTGATGACGAACTGTGGATCGCAGGTGACCTGATTAACCGTGGTCCGGACTCCCTTGGTGTTTTGCGTCGGATATATGGAATGTCCGATCAATGTCGCATTGTACTGGGCAATCACGACCTGCACTTTTTAGCGATCTTGTTTGGTGGGCATTCGCCCAATCGAGCCGATACGTTAGATGAACTGCTCGCAGCGGATGATGTGGAAGAGCTTGGCCACTGGCTGCGTCGACAACCGCTGCTGCATGTGTCTGTGGAAAAACGCCACGCGCTGGTGCATGCCGGCATTCCTCCGATGTGGTCGTACAATCAGGCACTCGATTATGCCGCTGAAGTGGAGCGCGTCATGCAGGGCAACGGTGAGTTGGGCTATGTCGAATTTTTTCGTCAGATGTATGGCAATAAGCCGGCCTGCTGGAGTCCAGAGTTGCATGGCATGGATCGGTTGCGCGTCATTACTAATTTTTTTACGCGTATGCGTTTGCTCGATGATTCGCAGCAGATGGACTTCAGTCACAAAGGCTCGCTCGATGACGCACCTGAAAGTTTACGGCCCTGGTACCGCATCGCCATAGAGCGCCAACCCAGTAAAATTCTTTTTGGCCATTGGGCGGCGTTAGAGGGCTATACGGGTATAGCCAACGCGATAGCCCTAGACACCGGATGTGTTTGGGGGCGAACGCTTACCGCCTATTGTCTGGAAACGGGTGACCTGATTTCGCAGCCGGCGCTGTAGCGGCGATACAGGGTAAAGTCGATGCAAGATCTGGACTGTTATTTGGTCGGCGGCGCCGTCCGTGATGAGTTGTTGGGGCGGCCCAGTCCGGATCGTGACTGGGTTGTGGTAGGGGCAACCGAAGCAGAGTTGCTGGCGTTGGATTTCATGCGTGTAGGCAAAGACTTCCCTGTATTTTTGCATCCGCAGACAAAAGAGGAGTACGCACTCGCGCGTACCGAACGCAAGCGCGGCCAGGGACATCGTGGGTTTGCAATAGACGCTAGCCCGGAGGTCACTCTGGAGCAGGATTTGGGTCGCCGCGATCTAACCATCAATGCCATTGCCAAGGACCGTACCGGACAACTCATCGATCCTTACAACGGGCTGCGCGACCTCAGTGATCGAATATTCCGGCATGTCTCTGAGGCCTTCACTGAAGACCCGCTACGGGTGTTTCGGGTGGCGCGATTCGCGGCTCAGTTGCCGGACTTTAAAGTTGCGGAGGAGACCCAGACGCTTATGCGCAGTATGGCTGTCGCAGGTGAATTGCAAACGCTGTCAGCAGAACGGGTATGGCAGGAGTTTGCGAAAGCTTTGGGGGCGCCGCACCCGCACCGCTGGTTCGAAGTGCTCGGGGACTGCGGGGGCTTAGCGCCATGGTTGGAAGAATTACAGCATCTTGCGGCACATCGATTTTACAGTGGCAGCAGCGAGCAGCGCTTCGCCCAGTTGCCCTTGTCCATGGCTGAGCTTGAAGGTCTTGCCAAGCGCTTGCGTATTCCAAAACATTACGTGCAGCTGGCGGCTGATCGTCTGTTGTACGGAGCTGTTTTAAGTGCCTACCCGTGGCGCGCCAGTCAGGCGGCGGAACTGTATCACGCGCTCACAGAACTGCAGTTGTTACATGATAGTGCGCGAATAAACCGCGTTATGACGTTGCTGCGACCCGATGTAGTCGCTAAAGATGACGCGGTGCTCAAAGACATCCGACAGGGGCTGCGTGCTGTGCAGTTACCGGCAGATCATGGCATGTCCGGATCAGCCTATGGCGAGGCGCTGAAGCAATTGCGTATAACCTGGCTGCACCGCTACTTAGCCCGATAAATTTGCACGCCCACCCGCGCATCGGCAACGGCTTCGGGTTTGCATACCCGCACGCGCACCGCCAGCGTCAGCGGCGAGCGTAAACAAAGATCAGCGATGTCGCTAACCAATGTTTCGATGAGCAGATACTCGCCGTCGGTGGTCAGCGTCCTGACCTGTTCTGTAAGCGTTGCGTAGTCCAGTGCGTCGGCAATGTTCTTACTGTGCGCGGCGGTCCGAGTGTCTGTTTCTAATTCAAGGTCGATGACGACGCGCTGGGGCGTTGTGCGTTCCTTGGGCAAGATGCCGAGAATCGCCTGAACGTGCAGCTGTTCGATAAAAACAATGTCGTTCATGACTTCTGAAACCTGGGTAGTTCGTCCATGGGCCAGCGGGCGCGAGTATTGATCGCCAAATGTGCATCTCCACCCTGAGCCTGCATACGCAGCGCCCCGGCATAGGCGATCATGGCACCGTTATCTGTACACAGGTCCGCAGGTGCATAGTACACCTCAGCGTTTAGTTGGCTCTCCAGCTGCTCGCGTAGGCGCTGGTTTGCGCTGACGCCACCGGCGATGACTAAGTGTGGCGCATCCACCTGCTTAATCGCTCGCCGACACTTGATAACCAGCGTATCCACGGCGGCTTCTTCAAACGCCAGCGCAATGTTGTCACGGTCGATGTCGCTTAGGGGGCTGTGCTGCTTTACGGTGTTTAGGGCGTAGGTTTTTAAGCCGCTGAAGCTAAAGTCCAAGCCCGGTCGATCGGTCATTGGGCGGGGGAAACGAAACGCCGATTCAAGTCCGAGTTGTTGGTTGCGCGCCTCGGCGCGTGCAGCGGCTTTTGCCACGGCGGGTCCGCCCGGATAATCAAAGTCGAGTAGCTTGGCTGTTTTGTCGAACGCCTCGCCAGCGGCGTCATCGACAGATTCGCCAAGCAGTTGGTATTCACCGAATTCGCTAACAAGCACAAGCTGGGTATGGCCACCAGACACCAGCAAGGCGACAAATGGTAACGGCGGCTTGCGCTCTGCCAGCAGCGGCGCCAGCAGATGAGCTTCCATATGATGCACAGCAATTGCCGGGATGCCCAATGCCCAGCCGAGACTGCGCGCATAGCTGGCGCCGACTAATAACGCGCCCATCAGGCCAGGCCCTGCGGTATAGGCCACACCATCGAGATCGTCGAGGCTGCAACCGGATCGGTTCAGCAGTTGCTGGGTCAGCGGCGCAACCCTGCGCACATGATCTCGCGAGGCCAGTTCTGGTACGACGCCACCGTAGTCAGCATGCAGGGTGATCTGGCTGTGCAGTACTTGATCGAGCAGGCCTTGATCGCTGTCATACAACGCCAGTCCGGTTTCGTCGCAGGACGTTTCAATACCAAGAATGAGCATGGCTTTATCATACCCAAGGTTGTCAGGCGCGTCGCCAAACGGCGCAAATATCTGCAATTACGACAGCATAGACTTGGGTTAAAGGCGCGGCATCATGGTTGCTGTTGGTAGAGTCGCTGTGTAGAATCCGCGCCCTCGATCAATCGATCAAAGTGTTAAAGAGTAACAAGTAGATTTATGCCGCACGTAAGAGTTAAAGAAAACGAACCCTTCGACATCGCCCTGCGCCGCTTTAAGCGCTCGTGCGAAAAAGCCGGTGTACTGTCGGAAGTGCGCCGTCGCGAGTTTTACGAAAAGCCTACTGCGGTGCGCAAGCGTAAGGCGGCCGCCGCAGTGAAGCGGCATATGAAAAAGCTGCAGCGCGAGGGGCGCAAGTTCGAGCGCGCGTATTAACATTCGGTAGATTCCTCGGCTGCTGTTCAAAGCAGCCGCACAGACCACGTCAAAAACAGCATGTCCGCACTGAAAGAGCAGCTAAAGCAGGCCACGAAAGAAGCGATGCGCGCGCGTGATAAAGAGCGTGTGGCGACTTTGCGCATGGTCAATGCCGAAGTAAAACGAGTGGAGGTGGACGATCGTCGCGAACTCAGTGATGACGACATTTTCGCCATTCTTAACAAAATGCTGAAGCAACGTCAGGACGCTCTAGGCCAGTATGAAGAGGCGGGTAGAGACGATCTAGCTGCCATAGAGGCGTACGAGATATCGGTGATTCAGAGCTTCCTGCCAGAACAAATGGATGAGGAAGAACTCGTTGATTTTGTTGCCGGGATCATTGCCGAGGCGGGTGCCAGCGGGATGCAAGACATGGGCAAGGTCATGGGGTTGCTTAAAGCTCAGGGGGAAGGCCGCGTTGATATGGGTCGCGCCAGTGCTTTGGTAAAAGCACAGCTGAGCAGTTAGGTACGCAAATCGGCGCGCACGAGCGGCGCAGCAGCCATCGCTTGTGATAGCCTGTGGTTCTTGCAGTGCGTAGCGTGAAGACTTTGGCTGGCCGAATTCCACAACACTTTATCAACGATCTAATCGATCGAGCGGACATTGTCAGCGTGATCGACGAGCGCGTGACGTTGAAAAAAACCGGCAAGAACTACTCTGGTCTATGCCCGTTTCACGACGAAAAAACACCGTCTTTTTCGGTCAGTCCGGACAAGCAATTTTTCCATTGCTTTGGTTGTCAGGAAAGCGGCACGGTGCTGACCTTTCTTATGAAATATGAGCGTTTAGAATTTGTTGAGGCGGTGGAAATGCTGGCCCGCGATATGGGCATGGAGGTCCCCAGAGAGCAAGGGCGCGGCCCGGTGGTCAAGGTCGATGAAGACCTGTATTCGATTTTGGGTCAGGCGGAGCGTTTTTATCGGAGTCAATTACGCGGTGCGACTCAGGCCGTGGAATACCTCAAGGGGCGAGGACTTACGGGTGAGATAGCGCGGGACTTCGGCATCGGATACGCACCGGCTGAATGGCATGGGATAGGCGACGCGTTGATCGGTGAGCGCATCAGCGAAGAAAAACTGCTGACTGCGGGTCTGCTGATCAAAAATGATAAAGGTCGTGTTTACGATCGTTTTCGCGATCGAATCATGTTCCCGATCCGTGACACGCGAGGTCGAGTGATTGCGTTTGGTGGCCGCATTTTGGCCCAGGATGGCGGGCCGAAATACCTGAATTCGCCGGAAACGCCGATATTTTTCAAAGCCCAAGAGCTTTACGGATTATACGAGGCGCGCAAAGCGCTGCGCAAAATTGACGCGTTGTTGGTAGTAGAAGGCTACATGGATGTTGTGGCGCTGGCGCAAAACGGCATCGCCAATGCGGTAGCCACGCTCGGTACGGCCACCGGTGAAGCGCACTTCAAAAAGCTGTACCGATACGCAGATCAGGTGGTGTGTTGTTTTGACGGCGATAAAGCGGGCCGCAGTGCGGCGTGGCGAGCGCTGGAAAGCGCACTGCCGGTCCTTAATGAGCACCGGCAGCTTAAATTCGCCTTTCTGCCGGATGGTGAAGACCCGGATTCGCTGATCCGCGGCCGAGGTGAGGTGGCGTTTCAGGGCTTCATCGACAATGCGGTGCCGGCGCTGGAGTTTTTATTAAGCCGATTGGCGGAGGGATTGGATTTAGCCACGCTGGACGGACGCGCCAAATTTATTGGGCTGGCCAGTCCCTATGTGGAAAAGATTACCCCTGGCGTATTGCGCGATCTGGTGCAGGCGCGGGTGCGGGACATCGGCGGCATGGCTCAGCCGTTGACGCGCTCTAACACAACCTTCAGTCGCCCAAACCCGCAAAAAGTCAAAAGAACCCAAGACCTGCCAGAGCGTATGGCGGAAATACTGCTCAGACAGCCCGCGCTGTTGCAGCAAACGAGCGACGAACAGCGCCAAGATCTGCACGCCCATAGCGCGGAATTAGGGATATTCGGCGCCTTATTGGAACTGTTAAAAGCGCATCCTGAGGCCGATAGCGAGGAGATACTTGTGCGCTGGCAGGGCCTGCCGGGGTTCGATGATATTCAGCGTCTGGCGCAGCGCAAATCGTTGCTCGATTCGGCTGGACAACAACAGGCGTTTGCAGAGGGCGTCGAAAAGCTGTTAGCGCAGCGCAAGGGTCGCCCTGAGGTGGCTGAAATTCGAGCGCGCGCCGCGGCCAGCGGCACTCAACTAATCACCGACCGGGC
>DEBN01000172.1:0-2608 GCA_002348825.1 Gammaproteobacteria bacterium UBA2955 | reverse complement strand
TACTCCGATCAGGAATACCCACTATGAGTGCTGGTGTGTACGCATTCTGCTGATATAATCCACGGTCGCTCCAAGCAAGCTGCCAAAATAGAACGTACAAGCGGGCAGACCGTCGCAGCGCGACAACATTACGCAGAGCGGTATGATCACGAACCGGTTTAAGCGAAACGCTGTGAGCCTGCTGCAATCGGAGCGCATAAATAACGTCGCTCAAACAGCCCCAGCCGTCAGCTCCAGCGCCAGACCCTATCGGATAAAGATAAGTAGCCGCATTCGGTGGTACACGATGCCGAATACGACTGAAAACACAGAGGGCTTATGAGCAACCAAATCACAACGACTGATCAGCAGTCCAAACTCAAAGAGCTGATTGCCAAGGGTAAGGAGCAGGGGTTCTTAACCTATGGAGAGGTTAATGATCACCTGCCGGACGACATTTCCGATCCCGAGCAGATCGAAGACATTATCCGCATGATTAATGACATGGGCATCACGGTTTATGAAACTGCGCCGGATGCTGACGACTTGCTCACCAATGAAGAGAACACGGCGGACGAACTGGCAGCGGAAGAAGCTGCCGCAGCATTGGCAGCGGTGGAAACCGAAGCAGGCCGCACCACCGATCCGGTGCGCATGTACATGCGCGAAATGGGCACGGTGGAACTGCTGACGCGCGAGGGTGAAATCGCCATAGCTAAACGCATCGAAGAAGGCATTCGCGATGTACTCACGGCCTTGTCCTACTACCCCGGCACAGTGGAGTATTTGTTGGAAACCTACGCCGAAGTGGTGAAAGAGGACAAATTGGCTGACTTATTGGTGGGGTACTTAGACCCGACCGACAATGTCCCAGCGGCCACTCAGGTTGGCGCAGACGGGGTCAAGAAGCCCGAAGTAAATGACGATGACGAAGAGGAAGAGAATAAAGGCCCAGACCCAGTAGAGGCGAAGAAGCGGTTCTCACTGTTAAAGCGTCAGTACAACAAGTACAACAAATTGGTCGAAGAAAAGGGTGCCAAGAGTAAAGAAGCGCAAGCGCAAGCCATAAAGCTGAGCGAGGCCTACTGCTGCTTTAAGCTCGTGCCAAAACACTTCGACCGCATGGTCGAATTGGCCCGCGAAGCACAAGGCATAGTGCGCCGACATGAACGCCTTATCATGACAGCGGCTGTCAGACGCGCCCGAGTGCCGCGTGATGTGTTCCGCAAGGAGTACATAGGCAACGAGATCAGCGCAACGTGGATCAATAAACTGGTGAAAGCCAAAAAAGATTTCTCCGCGCCGTTGGAAAATCAGCGCGAGGACATCTTACGGTCGCAAAAGAAGCTTAAAGCGTTGAGCAAGATCACCGAGTTGAGCGTCACCGAGATTAAAGACATCAATCGACGCATGTCGTTAGGTGAAGCAAAAGCGCGGCGTGCGAAAAAAGACATGGTCGAAGCCAATCTGCGATTGGTTATTTCGATTGCAAAGAAATACACCAACCGAGGGCTGCAATTCCTCGATCTCATTCAGGAAGGCAATATCGGCCTGATGAAGGCCGTGGACAAGTTTGAATATCGCCGCGGCTACAAGTTCTCGACCTATGCGACATGGTGGATACGGCAGGCCATTACGCGTTCTATAGCAGACCAGGCGCGCACGATCCGGATACCCGTGCATATGATTGAAACCATAAACAAGCTCAATCGGGTGAGCCGTCAAATGCTGCAGGAGATGGGCAGAGAGCCGACCCCTGAAGAGCTGGGCGATCGTATGGAAATGCCCGAAGACAAAGTGCGACGGGTGCTGAAGATTGCCAAAGAGCCCATATCCATGGAAACGCCCATTGGTGATGACGAAGATTCTCATCTGGGCGATTTCATAGAGGACAGCACAATTGGCTCGCCCATTGAGCTGGCCACCGGCGAAGGTCTGCGCGAGGCGACTAAAGACGTGCTCGGCGGTCTCACCGCGCGTGAAGCCAAGGTGCTGCGCATGCGCTTTGGTATCGATATGAACACCGACCACACGCTGGAAGAGGTGGGCAAGCAATTCGACGTCACCCGCGAGAGAATCCGTCAGATAGAAGCAAAAGCATTGCGCAAGCTTAGGCATCCGAGCCGTTCGGAACACTTGCGTAGCTTCTTAGACGAAACGTTAGAGGGAGGCAAAGGCCGCAACACCTAAAGGTTGTAATGATTTGGGCCTATAGCTCAGTTGGTTAGAGCAGTGGACTCATCAAAATGGTGCGCCCGACATCGAAAGGGTCGGGATGAACGGGATGAATTCAGGGGAACCTTCACGGTCGATTACATCGAACGCAGGCAACCCTGAGCCAAGCCGGCGGTACACCGCCGGAAGGTGCAGAGACTACCTGAGGGGTGCAGTCCCCTTAATAACAGGCTAGAGCGTCCCGCACCCTAACGAGGGGATTGTGCGTGCACAAAAACTGGCGAGGGTGATGAGATAGTCCGCACGCCGCCGAAAGACGGCGAGAATGTGAATCCATTGGTCCCAGGTTCGAGTCCTGGTGGGCCCACCAAATCATTTAGTCAATCGATGCTGCGAACTTCAACCTCCGTACGGCACCATGTCATCAGCATCTATTAACCCCAAATCTAGCCCG
>DEBN01000035.1:7150-8326 GCA_002348825.1 Gammaproteobacteria bacterium UBA2955 | reverse complement strand
AGCAACTTAGATGGGAGTTATGTAAGAGACGCGTATTTGCGAGGGTTGAGCTTTTCCGCGCAAGGCATAACTAATCCCTACAAATTTGGCGTTATCGGATCGAGTGACACTCATGTTGGGGGTGGCTCCGATAATGAGGAAGTGTACTTCTCAAAAGTTGGCCTGTTAGACGGTACTGCTGAGTTAAGGGGGTCTATTCCGTTCAACAAGGTTTACGGAACTGTTTTGAGCCTGGCCAAGCCTGAATTTCTTGCAGAGGGGGATGAAAATAAAAGGTATTTTGCCGCCAATCCCCGGCTTATTCATTTCTCTGCCTCTGGTCTCGCCGCGGTGTGGGCGGAAGAAAATACTCGGGAAGCAATTTATGGCGCGCTACGACGCAAAGAAACCTTTGCCACCAGCGGCCCAAGAATAAAAATCCGGTTTTTCGCGGGCTATGATCTGGCGGCAGCCGATTTAAATGACGCTGGTCTTTTAGAGCATTTGTATGCCAATGGCGTGCCCATGGGTGCAACAATCAGTCTGCAGCAAGACAAAACACCGTCTTTCTTTGTCTGGGCGACCGCAGACCCTCTAGGCGCGCCCTTGCAAAGGCTGCAAATTATCAAAGGCTGGCTTGAAGACGGCGAAAAGAAAGAAAAAGTCTATGACGTCGCCTGTTCTGATGGCTTGAGCGTTGATCCGGAAACGAGCCGTTGTCCGGATAATGGCGCCTTCGTTGATTTAAAAGATTGCTCAATCAGTGCCAACAGCGGCGATAAGGAGATCAAGACCGTTTGGCAGGATCCCGAATTTCTGCCGAATCAGGAAGCCTTTTATTATTTGCGAGTGCTGGAAAATCCTGTGTGCAGGTGGTCAACCTGGGACGCGGTTCGAGTTGCAGAAACGCCAAGGTCTGATATGCCGGCAACCATTCAGGAGAGAGCTTGGTCGTCGCCCATTTGGTTTAATTAGTTTTGGTCTTTTTGGATGTTCTCAACCCGCCCGAAATGCAGTCGCGTGTCCTATCTCGCGGCACCAGTTACCGGTTTTTAACTTCAAATACCGTACCGTCCGTGTTGCGTGCAAATTCTTCAAAAGACGCTGAGGCAGCGCTTTTCAGGTCCAAGAGCGCATAAATTAGCGTGCGTGGTGGAAATCCGATGCGCTGTCAATAATATGCTGCGAGGCGAGTGT
>DEBN01000035.1:0-6771 GCA_002348825.1 Gammaproteobacteria bacterium UBA2955 | reverse complement strand
TGCAGAAAGGTTTTGCATTCGTATTGTCGGGGGGCTGAAGTTTAAATTATACCCGGGTAAAAATTAAGATCGGCGCAAAAATACCGAAGGATCGCCCGGCGTCTGCAGTTTTAGCCGCTCCCAGTGCCTTCGCTATCACGACTGAGGCCACAGTGGTCGCGGGCCGTGCTTCATCAATAAAGCTCGGCTGGGCTGTCGGGGTCGACGCGCCACGCTGCGTCTTCGAACTCACCAACGACTTCGATTTCTACAAACTCCTGCTGAGTAAGAATAATCGCCTCAATCTCCGCCGCAGCAGAGGCCTCCATTGCGTCACGCTGTGTTTTCGTTGCCCAACTCGCAATCGCTAGCAAAGTGGTTTCATCGCCTATTTTACGATGCAACCGAGTGCCACGAGCGCCGGGTGCTTGCTGTATCAGCTGACTGGCCCGAATCCAGGCAGCCGCGTATTGATCGGCTTTATAGCCGCGCTTTAGGTGAACTTTGAAAATAAAATACAAGCGATCTCCGGGTCAGGTTTGTTAAGCGAGGGCGTCAGGCTGAGTTATAGCATGGAGGTGGTTAAAGTAGGCGCAATCCGCGACACCGGCGTTCGTTGTCAGCACATTGCCAATACCGGAAGTGAGCCCGACATAAATGTCCGTAGACTGGTGGATAACTTAGCCAGCTTTTGCGGCCGCGCGATCCAACACACAGACACCCAGCCGCACGCTGCGCGAAAGCGGCTAAGAAAACAAACTATATTTCCGCCCCCACGCTTTTTTTTGCTAACGAAACTGCGCGCGCAGTTGTCCCAGCGTCCCTGTCTTTGTATCGGTTTAAATAGACAGCGTGATTTTCCCGAAATGCTGGGCGCTGGTCTGCAGAGCAAACGCCTCTGCGGTATCAGCAAGATCGAAATCACGATCGATGACGGGCTTTATTTGTCCCGCTTCAATAGCTCGAGTCATGTCGTCTTGCATAGCTGCATTTCCTACAGCCACACCATGGATTTCCAGTTGTTTGGCGAAAATCAGCGGAACGACTACGCTTGCGCTGACGCCTCCCAAAATACCAACCAGCGAAATATGACCAGAAGTGCGCGCAGCATTAATGGAGTCCTTAAGCGTCGCGCCGCCGCCAATATCGATAACATGATCTACGCCACCACCACTTATTTTGTTGACGGTATCACTCCAATTCTGATCCTCGGCATAGTTGATTACATGATCTGCGCCCAACGCTTTTAGCCGTTCGCCTTTCTCGTTCGAAGAGGTGGTGGCGATTACGGAAACGCCGGCGGCCTTCGCAATTTGTAGCGCCACTACCGAAACGCCTCCTGAGCCCTGAACCAACAGGCTCTCGCCGGCCTGCATTTGACCTCGCGCCATCAGTGCCTGCCATGCCGTCAAACCAGCGCAAGGCAACGTTGCCGCCTCAGCGAAAGACAGTCCTGTTGGCATACGCGTAACCGCGGTTTCAGCGAGCACCGCGTATTCGCACGCGCAACCATCGATACTGTCACCGGTGACCGCCCGAGTAAGTTCCGGTCGGTGCCGGCCTTCTTGCCAATTCGGAAAAAACAGAGACATCACTTGATCGCCAACCTGCCAGCGGGATACCCCGGCACCTATTGCATCAACTTCGCCGGCTCCGTCTGACATTGGGATGCGACCGTCGGCAACGGCGATCCCGCCATTGGCGACCAATAGGTCATGGTAATTGAGAGAACTTGCACGCCAGCGAACACGTATTTCCCCGGGGCCTGGCTCCGCGATCTGCACCTCGTCGAGTTCAAGGTGATCCAGACCGCCAGGTTTTATAACTCGTAAAGCTCTCATTTCTTCAGTCCTTTTTGTTTTCGTTGTCGCGTCACGGCGTTTTTCGGCGCGGGCACTATAGCCAGGCGATTCTTCGCCGTAGCTTTCGCAATCTTCGCCTGTTTGTTCAGGATACCATTTTCAGGCGAGCGCCATATCGAAGCCTATAAAGCCAACACCTCTCTGCCTTCAGGACCTTATAAGTCTATTGGTGTTTCCTTGAGCATCGTAAAAACTGCGGTCAAACAAAGGGTGAACCAGCAATCTGCGACGGTCTTTCAGGAACAAGAGGATCAGCCCCCGACCGAAAAATTCACAAGGTAGCGACTAGGAAACCAAACGATCAAGCCAAATCAATTACTGAGCTCTCAGCCTAGAATAACGAAACGGCGGCGCAGGCGAGCAAACTGCAGCTATTTTCCGTGACAGCTTGCGTGTCATCGCATGCAATATATGCGCGATAGAACAACACAGCTGCAAAGTGAAATAGAACAAATGAGGCTCGTTTATGGTCGACGTCAACAAGCTAGGCCATCTGAACCTGTCGCGCGTTGGTAAGAAACCTGCATTGCGTCTTCTGTTTGAAACCAACTATGGGTAAAAGATCATGACAGCCACACATCCACTATGAGGCTTATACTCAGGGCTACCCAGTAACAAGGCCGTTTTATGAAAATCGCTCTTCAGTCCAGCCCATTCAACCGAGTCGATCTGTTTGAAGCTGCCGGTTTCGAGGTGATCGAGGGGATCTGTCGGTCTGAGCAGGAGATGATCGATCTATTCAAAGATGCCGACGGCGCGCAGGTCGGCGTCATGCCGTTGACCTCACGCGCAGTAATGCAGGCTTGCCCGAAGCTCAAGGTCGTCAGTCGCATGGGCGTAGGCGTGGACTCGATCGATCTAGATGCTGCTACGGAACTCGGGGTTCTCGCGTGCAACGTGCCTGGCGTGAATACCGCGGAGGTGGCTGATCATGCAGTCGCCATGCTGCTCGCGCTGACCCGCAGAATATATGACAGTGTTCGCACGACGCGCGATGGTGCGTGGCGAGAAGACAGAAAGCTTACCGTTGAGTACATGCGAACTGTGCGAAGAATTGCAGGACATACGGTAGGCGTTATTGGCTTCGGTGACATCGGCCGTGCCTTCGCCATGCGCATCCGCGGTTTTGGCCCTGCGAAAATTGTCGCTCATGATCCCTACGTACCACAAACCACTGCCGACCTTTTAGGGGTGCAATTGATATCACTTGAAGAGTTATTAAAGGAATCGGACTACATATCGATTCACACGTCTCTCACTGCCGAGACGCGGCATATCATTAACGAAGATACTCTGAAGCTTATGAAGCCGTCAGCTATGCTCGTGAATACCTCACGTGGGCCGGTGGTAGACGGCGCAGCATTATTCGCTGCGCTTAATTCGGGAGCGCTTGAAGCGGCGGCACTGGACGTCACTGAAGTCGAACCAATTGAATCTCGAGATCCTCTTCTTCGATTACCGAATGCAATTGTTACACCACATCTGGCAGGATTTTCTCCAACTTTCCTTCAGGAGTGCCCCATTCGTCAGGCAGAGAATATCATTCGCGCTTTGACAGGTGTCGCTCCGTGGGGTTTAGCCAATCCAGAGGTGATAAAAACCATCGCCATCTTGCGTGAAAACGGGGGCGGGCGCTGGAAAGGAATTCCCGATTTCAATACTTCGAATGCTGTGTAGGGCTTTCCGCCCAGCGATCACGGTTGCGTAAACGAACAGTAGTCTGCTGGAACTTGGTCGGGTCTCTTGCAGTCTCTGCTTCGTCCAGGTCACCGGTAAGCGGCTGCCATTCGAAAGGTTTTAGCCGCGCGATATTAAGGTCCACGACTTCGAACCTAAATTGCGTTAAAAGTGAGGCCTTCCTCAAACGCTCGTTGTGTATGGTAACGACGAAGTGGGTGACAGGTGTGCTGTTGTTTCTCGCGCCCGTGATTTAAGTGCCTTTGGCAAGACCTTTTTCCCTTATTGAGGGATTTTGGGTGACATCTGAGCGCCTTGCTGCTTGGGTAACGACGTCTACCTTGACTTGGTGTTGCTCAACTGGAAGGTTCTCTGTCAAATGATCTGAGGCAAGAAGCTGTGTCCATATTCGGCAAAGACGATAAAGCGATAGCGAAATTTTCTGAAACTCTTCCGATTCCAGAATTCCCCCAATGTGATTTCAATGCAGCAAAACCGTTGAACGCTTCTAAAGTAGCCATCGTCACAACAGCGGCTCTTCATCAAGACGGAGCCGGTTTCGCTTTGGGCGACAGTGACCACCATTATGAAACGTTATCGAGCAGCGCGAAGAATCTTAAATTAGGGCACCACAGTGTGAATTTTGATCGAGGCGGATTTGCGGCGGATATGAATGTTGTATTCCCCATCGATCGGCTACAAGAAATGGCGAGCGCCGGCATTATTGGCGCGGTAGCGAAAAATCACTACTCGTTCGCGGGTAATCAATCAGCCACTGTCTCAGAAATCCGCCTAGACTCCGGTCCGGATTGCGCGAAAAGAATGCTGGATGAGCAGGTCGACGTTGTTCTGCTTACCGGCACATGACCTCTTTGTCCGCGTACCGTGTGTACGCTTGCCCATGTTTTTGAAGCGGCGGGCCTCTCTACATTAGTCCTTACACCACTGCGGAGAATTGCTGAACGAATGGGTGTCCCCAGAGCGCTCTACACTGATTTTCCGTTGGGCTTGTCCCTGGGGAAACCTGACGATAAAGAGTTTCAGACTCAGGTCATGCTGTCTGCTTTTGAATTGCTCAAAGAAACCAAAGGCCCGGTTATTAGAGATTTTCCGGTAAGTATTAGCGCCACCGATAGCGAGCCGCTGAATTGCGCGCTGCCGGCGCGATTGAACCCTGATTTGCATCCCGCAGTGGACGAAGCTCAGGCGTTAAAAGCGGCGTACCAGCGCGCCCTCGAAAAGAGCAAGAAGACCTCTGTAGGTATGCGCATCAGTGCTGTAGATATCCCTGACGCGTTGGCAAAATTTGCACAAATCGCGGAAGGGGAGCACTGGGAAACGCTCGGATTTTCAGCCGAGTCGATTTACGGAACCGTGCATGATATTCGGAGCTACTACGAAGAACTGGCGTGCGAACTTGCCGAAGTACCGATCGAGCCGTGGGCGACAGAGCAATGGTTTTATGAGCAGACCGAGGCAGGAGACGTAGTCTTAAAAGCGCGTCGCGCGATGCGAGACAAGCACGTAGCGCAAGAGGTGTGGTTTGGCTTGGCACCGGCGGGTAGAGAGTAAAAGAAGGTACAGATAAGCCGCTGTTTTGATATCTCCAAACAAGGGAAGAGGAAGATAGCAGCGCCCAACCAACGCTGGTTGGGCGTGGTTCGGCATCGGATCGAGGCAAAAATTCTGAACAACATGAAGTTACACTAATATTTCTACAGACTTTGTGCAGTTGCCCATCTCGTACGATTGCTGAGAACCAATTAAGACAGGCGTTCCAGATATGCGGGGCCCATGGCTGGAGGGCATTTTATATACAGCTTTATGTTTCTAATGCCTCTTAGTCTCTCACCGGCCTTGATAAACAGGTTCGCGCTTTTCTAGAAAGGCAGCGACACCCTCTTTGGAATCTTCCGTTCCACGCAATCGAGTAATCTGCTCAATCGCCCAGCGACCGGTATCGCGCCAATCGGGTTCCGTGGTGCGACGCAGTCCGGCTTTTAAAGCCTGGACCGCCAAAGGAGGATTGCGGGCAATCTTATGCGCGATCTCCATCGCGGTCGGCAGTAAATCATCGTGGGGCACCACGCGGCCCACCAGTCCCAGAATTTTAGCTCGATGAGCATCGATCACGTCGCCCGTGAACAGCAGCTCGGCGGCGGTCTCTCTGCCCACCAATTGCGCCAAGCGACCTAGGCCCGGCGCATCGCAGCACAAGCCACGCACCACGAACAGTTCGCCGAACTTGGCATGCTCGGATGCCACGCGAATATCTGCCATCAGTGCAAGCTCCATGCCCCAACCGACTGCCGGTCCGTTGATAGCCGCGATGACTGGAATGTCAGTATGCAGGAGGGCATCTGCTGCAGGCGTAAGGCCACCGGTTTTCTTCGCTCGATCACGGAATTCCGCAGGCGCAGGTTTACCGCTACCGAGTATTTGTTTCATATCGTCACCGGCGCAGAAAGCGCGCCCATTGCCGGTAATCACCAAGGCTCTTGCCTCACTGGAACGCACCGTATCCTCGAGGTCGGCGTACAACTGATAGGTCAGCGAATTCATCGCATCTGGCCGGTTTAGAGTAATCACGCCAACGTGGTCTTTTACTTCGTAAAGTAGGTCGCTCATCTGCCCTCCAAAAAATAAGTGCTTTCCGTTCAGTCTACTATCTGCGGTGGTTTATTTTCGCCTACGAGCTGGTTTTTTATGGCCCATGGAAACTTTACGTCGAGTCTAATGTGACGGAACAGGCAGGAGTGTCAGCTATGAGCTCACGATAATTAAAATAATAGCTGATAGATTTTTCTCAATTCGTAATTGACCGGTGAATTCACGATGTGCCTTAATTTGTCACGAAATAAGGGGAAAGGTCATTCTCGATGGTGCGGCTTACTGATCTTCACGAAGTAGAAGCGGAAAATATGAAGGTGTTGGCCTCGGAGATGCGGCCGGTTGAGCTTGCGCCCTGGGTTACCCCACCGAGTCTTGCTGAGGCGACGATCGCGATAGTCTCTACCGCTGGTCTACACAGAAGGTTAGACGATCCATTCAAAGTGGGTGCTGTCGACTACCGGTTAATTCCCGGAGACATTGACTTTGGAGACCTTGTAGTCTCCCACGTCAGCACGAATTTTGATCGTAGCGCCTATCAACAAGACCCGAACATATGGTTCCCGCTGGAACGGCTTCGTGAGATGGCTGAAGATGGCGAGATAGGCAGCGTCTCCAATTGGCACTACTCTTTTATGGGCGC
>DEBN01000140.1 GCA_002348825.1 Gammaproteobacteria bacterium UBA2955 | reverse complement strand
AAAATTTCGGCCGGTATTGCCCAAAACCACAACGCGACCGCCGGTCATGTACTCGCAGCCGTGGTCGCCAACGCCTTCGACGACTGCGCTGGCACCGCTGTTACGAACACAAAAACGTTCCGCAGCAATGCCACGGAAATAGGCGTTGCCAGACGTAGCGCCATACAGCGCTACATTACCCACAACAATGTTGTCTTCAGCGGCAAAACTGCTGATTTTAGGTGGGTAGACCACAATACGACCGCCCGACAGACCCTTGCCGACAAAGTCGTTGGCGTCGCCCTCTACTTCCAGTGTGATGCCTTTAGCGAGCCAGCATCCAAAACTCTGGCCCGCGCTGCCGTTAAATTTAAAGTGAATCGTATCGTCCGGGAGCATTTGCGGACCCACATCGGTGATGACCTTGTTCGACAGCATCGCGCCGACCACGCGATTGGTGTTAACGATCGGTAGTTGTGCGTGTACTTTTTCGCCCCGAGTCAGTGCCGGCGCGGCTAACGGGATTAACCGATTGTCCAAGGCTTTATCGAGCTCGTGATCTTGTTCATGCATACCGTAGCTGCCAAGAAACTCCTCGGGCTCTTGTGCGGCGGTGATAATCGCGCTGAGGTCTAAGCCCTTAGCCTTCCAGTGTGCAATGGCTTTATCGGTCTGCAACAGATCGACGCGACCGACCATTTCGTTAACGGTTCGTAGGCCCAACATCGCCATGATCTGGCGTAACTCTTCAGCCACCATGAACAGATAATTAACCACATGGTCTGGAGAGCCAGTAAATTTCTTACGCAGTTCTGGGTCCTGAGTTGCTATGCCCACTGGGCAGGTGTTGAGATGGCATTTGCGCATCATTATGCAACCCAGCGCAATCAGCGGTGCTGTAGCAAAGCCATATTCCTCCGCGCCCAATAACGCGGCGATGGCGACATCGCGCCCGGTCTTAATTTGGCCGTCGGTTTGCAGCACCACACGCGACCGTAGGTTATTCATAACCAGAGTTTGATGGGTTTCGGCGATGCCTAATTCCCAGGGTACCCCGGCATGCTTAATTGAGGTTAAAGGCGAAGCACCGGTACCACCGGAATCGCCGGCAATTACCAGGTGGTCCGCCCGAGCTTTGACAACACCTGCAGCGACGGTGCCAACGCCGATTTCGGCACCTAATTTCACGCTTATACGCGCCTGCGGATTCGCGTTCTTCAAATCATGAATCAGCTGTGCCATGTCTTCGATGGAATAGATATCGTGGTGCGGGGGTGGACTTATGAGTCCAACGCCCGGCGTCGAGTGGCGTAGGCTGGCGATATAGTCATCAACTTTGCCACCGGGCAATTCGCCACCTTCGCCCGGCTTGGCGCCCTGAATGATCTTGATCTGCAGCTCGTCAGCATTGGTTAGATAATTGATCGTTACCCCAAAACGGCCGCTCGCCACTTGTTTGATCGCTGAGCGTTTCGAATCGCCATTTGGCATTGGCACGAAGCGTTTGGCGTCTTCGCCACCTTCGCCGGTGTTGGACTTGCCCCCCAGCCGGTTCATGGCGATGGCCAAAGACTCGTGTGCTTCAGCACTGATAGAGCCAAAGCTCATCGCCCCGGTCGCGAAGCGCTTAACAATATCGGCAGCGTCTTCGACCTCGTGCAGATCGATTCCCGCGCCTTTGGGGGCGAATTCAAGCAAACCACGCAAAGTCGCTTTGCGGGTGTTTTCCTCGTTAACGCGCTTGGCAAATGCCCAGTAAGCGTCTTCGCTGTTTGCTCGGGCTGCAGATTGCAAGTTGGCTATGGATTCCGGGTCCCACAGATGAATATCGCCGGTGCGGCGCCAATGAAAATCTCCCGGATTAGGCAGTACCGCAACGCTGGTTGCGCTTCTACTGGGGAATCCGAGGTGGTGACGGCGAATCATTTCGTCAGCCAGTGCCGCCAGGTCTATGCCGGAAACGCGACTGGCCGTGCCTTTGAAAGCGAGCTCGATAACGTCTTCGGCCAAGCCCACAGCTTCAAAGATTTGTGCGCCTTTATACGAGTGCAGGGTTGAAATACCCATTTTGGCCATGACCTTTAGCATGCCCTTGGCAACGGCCTTACGATATCTTGCGACTATGTCGGCGCGGTTGCGGATTTCGGCAACGTCTTCGAATTTGCCTCCGGCAAGTCTGTCCCAGAGTGCCTCAAAGGCGAGATAGGGGTTAATGGCATCGGCCCCGTAACCCACCAACAGACAATGATGGTGAACTTCCCGGGCTTCGCCGGTCTCGATAACTAAGCCGATCTGGCTGCGCAGGTGGGCGGCGATCAGGGCTTGATGCACAGTGCCCACAGCGAGTAAGGCGCTTATCGCGCCGCGATCTGCGGCGATGGCGCGGTCGGACAAGATGATCAGACTGTAGCCATCGGCGATGGCTTGCTTGGCTTCGTTACTCATGCGTTGCAGCGCTTCACGCAACGCAGCGAGATTGTCCTGTTCGGCGTTCAACGGGTAAGTAATGTCTATAGTTTTACTGCGCCAGCCTCGGTAATCCATATTTGCTAACGCCGCGAGCTCGTCATTGCTGATTATAGGATGCGCAAGGCGCAAGCGATTAGCGTGCTCTGGCGTCGGTTCCAAGAGATTGCGTTCGGGGCCGATATAGCACTCCAAGGCCATAATCACTTCTTCTCGAATGGAGTCGATTGGTGGATTAGTGACCTGAGCGAAACGCTGTTTAAAGTAGTCATAAAGCATGCGCGGTTTTTCAGACATCACCGCAAGGGCTGCGTCGTTCCCCATCGACCCTAGTGGATCGCGCAGTTCGCGTAACATGGGTTCAAGCATGAATTGCATGGTCTCTTGAGTGTAGCCAAAAGCCTGCATACGTTGAGTGAGACTGTCTGGGTCAACGGCCACGCCGTTTCGTTTGGGAATCTCCTCTAGATCAATGCGCTGCTGATCCACCCACTGCTGATAAGGCTGAGCGCTGGCGAGACCGCTTTTGAGTTCTTCGTCTGGAATCATCCGGCCTTCGTTGAAATCGATCAGGAATATGCGTCCGGGTTGCAGCCGACCCTTGGCGACAACGCGGGCCGGGTCTACTTCAACCACACCGACTTCAGAGGCCATGATGCACTTGTCGTCATCGGTAATGTAATAACGCGACGGTCTTAGGCCATTGCGGTCAAGTACCGCGCCTATGCAGGTGCCGTCGCTGAACGCTATGGAGGCAGGCCCATCCCAAGGTTCTATCAAACATGAGTGGTATTCATAAAATGCGCGTTTCGTGTCACTCATGTCCTGATGCTGTTGCCAGGCTTCTGGGATCATCATGAGCAACGCTTCTGGTAGAGTGCGGCCGGACATCAGCAGGAATTCCAACACGTTGTCGAAGCTACCCGAGTCGGAGCAGTCGGGCTCAACAATCGGAAACAGCTTCTTAATATCGTCGCCGAAGTATCGGCTTGCCACTATGCCCTCGCGGGCATTCATCGCATTTTGATTCCCCAGAAGTGTATTGATTTCGCCGTTATGGCTCATGAATCGATTGGGCTGGGCGCGATCCCAAGACGGGAAAGTATTCGTGCTAAAGCGCGAGTGCACCATCGCCAGATGGCTTGCGTAATCTGGGTTTTTGAGATCGGTATAGAACGGAAACAACTGATCTGGGGTAAGCATACCTTTGTAGATGATGACATTGGCAGACAGCGAGCAGACGTAAAAAAGATGGCGCTGGGTCAAGTTTTCATCACCGCGTAAGCGATGGGTAGCAAGCTTGCGGATCGTATACAGAGTGCGTTCGAAGGCCTGGGCGTCGCGATCATCGCCGCGTGCGATAAACAGTTGCTCAAAGTGCGGCATTGCGGCGCGAGCCGCCTTGCCGACGTCAGCGGCGTCCGCATCGGTTGGCAGAGCGCGCCAGCCGATCAGGGTCTGTCCTGCCGCAGCGATCTCATCAGCGATGACTTGTTTGCACTGTTCGCGCTCATTTGCGTCGGTGGGGAGAAAGACATTGCCGACACCGTAGCCTCCGGTTTCTGGAAGTGCCTTGGCAAAGGCATGTTGCGCCACTTTCCGCAGCAGCGCGTGAGGCAAGCCGGTGAGAATGCCAGCGCCGTCGCCGCTATTTTTTTCGTAGCCGACGCCGCCGCGATGCTCCATACAGCAATTCATAGCTGCAGCGTCTGCGACGATCTGGTGGCTGGGCCTGCCTTTTATGTCGCAAATGAAGCCCACCCCACAACCATCTTTCTCGTTTGCTGGGTCGTATAACCCCTGTTTGGCGGGCAAGTTACCTTGATAAATTAAGGTCATAAATTTGCTCTAACTCTAATCTTCTGGCCGTCCATGCTGTTAAAAGGCACATGCTGGAGGGCGTGGAATCCCGTCTGCTTAACGGATAAGCGGACTGCGGAACTTGATAAATTGGCTTGCTCAAAAGAAGGCAAGAGACTGTCTGTCAACGCCCGTCTGGCGACGTGTGGGTGTGATGTAAGCAGTCTTTGCTGCTGGCCAAAGTACCCTGCCAAACCGGCCTGAAAAGATCTCAAAAATTGGCGTTACTTTCAAGCTGACCTACCGCGCTATTGCACCATTTTGGTGCAATAGCGCGCGGAATTGTAGGAAATAGCCGATATTTAAGTCGTGTATAAGTATCTGGATCGATTACGAGGGCATAAAAACAAGTTTTTGAACAAAAATACGGCATAGCGGTACCTGAAGCGGTTAACACCAATGGCTGATATTCGGCGGCTCTTCGGCGCGCTACGCCCCATGCACTGAACTCCTCGGAGGGCAGAATTTATTGTCGAATCGAACTAGAATGCGCGGCTGCTTATTGGCTTAACTGACATCAAGAGAGAGAAAATGAAAAATCCCGTTCGCGTAACCATTACCGGTGCTGCAGGCCAGATTGGCTATGCGCTGTTGTTTCGAGTGGCTTCCGGCGCCATGTTGGGTAAAGACCAGCCGGTTATCCTGCAATTGTTAGAAATAACCCCAGCACTTGGTGCTGTAGCCGGCGTGGTAATGGAACTCGATGATTGTGCGTTTCCGCTTTTGCAGGAAGTAATTTATACCGATGATCCGAGTGTGGCATTCAAAGACGCCGACTATGCGTTGCTCGTGGGCTCGCGGCCGCGAGGTCCAGGCATGGAACGAAAGGACTTGTTGGAAGCGAACGCGGCGATATTTTCTGTTCAGGGTAAGGCGCTAAACGACAGCGCATCGCGCGATGTAAAAGTTCTGGTGGTTGGTAATCCCGCAAACACCAACAGTTTGATTGCTCAGCGCAATGCGCCAGACTTGAACCCGCGCAATTTCACCGCGATGACGCGTCTAGACCATAACCGCGCCATGGCGCAGTTGGCGCAAAAAACTGGCAAGCACGTTAGCGATGTGGATGGCTTATGCATTTGGGGCAATCACTCGGCCACCCAATACCCGGATATTCATCGTGCAACTGTAGACGGCACTGATGCGATGGCGTCAGTTGATATGGCTTGGTACACCAATGAATTCATTCCTACGGTGCAACAACGTGGTGCAGCAATCATTGAAGCCCGTGGTGCTTCTAGCGCAGCGTCAGCGGCTAATGCTGCCATTGATCACATGCGTGATTGGGTACTGGGCAGCGCTACGATCACTAGCATGGGCGTATACTCGGACGGCAGTTACGGCATTGAAAAAGGACTGATCTATTCATTTCCTGTGCGCTGCTCCGCGGGCGACTGGGAAATTGTGCAGGGCATCGAGATCGGCGAATTCAGCGCTGAAAAAATGGCCGCCACTGAAGCCGAGTTGGCCGAGGAGCGTGACGCGGTCGCCCACTTGCTGCCATAGGCGAGGGATACGAAGGCATCCTTTGGCTTACACCAAGGCATAGAGTTTTTGCATGGCCAAGTTAAAGACCTGAACGTGCGGAGCTATACGCCTCGCCGACTTGCCAGAGCTGGGCATAGAGTTTGTGGACAGTGGTTATCCGCCTGTTGCTCTGGGTGAGCCAGCGTCCACGGCCGCGGCGGTTAAGGCGGCTTTAGCTTAGGCGCCGTTCAGCGGCCCTTAAATTCCGGTGTACGCTTTTCAGCGAAGGCGCGCCGACCTTCGGCGCCGTCGTCGCTATTCCGCACGGCAAGTAATTGTTCTCGCGCTACGGCGCCGGCTTCTGCCGGACTCTTGTTCAAGGTTTCTAGAGCAAAGCGCTTGATGGTGTCCACAACCAGCGGCGCGGACTTTGCGAGGACTTTAGCCCACGCTTGAGCCGCGGCCAGTTCTTCTCCGACCGCAACGATCTTGTTGACCATGCCCACGCTGAAAGCCCGCTCGGCGCCAAAATCTTCGCCTAACAGCATAAATTCCATCGCGACTTTGTGCGGGATGCGCGCCACTGCGCTGCTGATTAAACCCCCGGTAAATCCCAACTGCGCCTCTGGATATTTGAAGGTCGTGTTACTGGCGGCAACCACCATGTCGCACATCTGTACGATTACGTAGGCACCGCCGATACACCAGCCGTGAACCGCGGCGATTACGGGCTTGCTGGTGTTCGCGCCAATGCTGGGCACGCCCTGCCACATTTCTTTCGGCGGGTCTTTAACGTCGGCGCCGACGGAGAATGCTTTGTCGCCCGCAGCATGCAGAACCGCTACACGGTCTTCGCTTTGCTCCAGATGTTGCCAAGCGCGTTGGAGGCCAATAATCACCTCTTCGTTGAGGGCGTTCATACGCTCGGCGCGATTGATGGTGATGGTGGCGACATGATCGACGGATTCGTAGGTAACTAAGTCGTTGATGGTGACGTACATCTGTGTAATCTCTCCCGTTGCAGCTCGAAGGGCATCAGTCGCCCATGATGGTTTTCCACGTTTCCATATTTTTGATGTGCATATAGGTGTTCATCTGTTTGGTGTCGCCCAGTGTGGCGTTGGGTACCTGCCCGTAGTTGTGTCCAGGGAGTAACAGCGTATCGTCAGGCAGTTCGCAAAGTTTGCAGATGCTGTGATACATGTCTTCGGAGTTAGACCCAGGGAGGTCGACACGCCCGCAGCCGTTTATGAACAGGGTATCGCCACTGATGAGGGTGTTTTTTACGCGGAAACACTGGCTGCCGGGGGTATGGCCCGGCGTGTGTAGAAATTCTATCTCGATGTTGCCGACCTTTAGCGTGTCGCCGGAATCGACGCTAACAATGTCGGAATCGGACAGCTCTGTGACCTTTTTGAGGCCGGGTACCTCCAGCTTGTGGGCATAGACTTTCACCGGATTGAGTTCCATGAGCGTGGCGACGCCCTCTACGTTGTTGCTGCCGAAAGAACCGCCAACATGGTCGGGATGGTAGTGGGTGGCCAGAGCGGCGTTTAAGGTGTAGCCCTTGGTATTGATGTGCTGCATCAGGTTGGCGACATCCCAGGCTGGGTCGACCACAACAACTTCTTGGGTGCTGCGGCAACCAATGAGATAAGTAAAGTTTTGCATTGGGCCAATTTCAATTTGCTCAATGATGAGATTATTGGGTTCGGTCCACTTTTCTTCAGCCATACTGCCTCCTTGATGAATAATTAGGGTACATGAGCGCAGAAATTCACACCATTGAAAGCGCATTGGTTAAATTTTATCGGCGTCCGATTTTGCGCAGTTTTTGACTATAGTTTGGCCATGCACAACAACAACGAAAGCGTTAGAGCGTCTGGTGCCACCACCGCGCCGGCCAGTGAAATTACTGCACTCCCTTCCGCTGAGGTGTGCAAGCGCGCGCGCCTAAGCCGGGATCCTCGATTTGATGGGCGCTTTTTTTTGGCCACGGTGACCACCGGCATATTTTGCCGTCCGTCCTGTCCTAAGCGCCTGCCAAGGGAGCAGAATGTACGCTATTTTGCTTCTGCGGCGGCCGCTGCAGAGGCGAGATATCGTCCGTGTTTGCGATGTCGGCCAGAGTTGGCGCTACCGATGCCCGAAACGTTATTGGGTAGTTCCAGTGTAACTCGGGCTTTAAGACTTATTGATGATGGTTTTTTAAATAACCAGCCCGTGTCGGCGCTGGCGCAACGGCTGGACCTCAGCGAACGACAGTTGGATCGACGTTTTATGCGGGTGTTGGGCTCGACGCCATCCTCAATCGGGCGTTTTAGGCGGGTGCAGTTGGCGCGTCAGCTGCTCGCGAGCGAACTGCCACTGACTCAAGTAGCGCGATTCGCAGGTTACGACAGCGTTAGCCAGTTCAATCGCGAACTGCAGAAATTTTTTCACTGCACACCGAGCGCTTTGCGCGAACAGCGCGGCAGTCCCCGGGCGCCGGGGACTCTTTCATTGACGTTACCCGTGCGTCCTCCATATGACTTCGATTGGGTGTTTAAGTACTTGCGGCATCGAGCGTTAAACGGTGTCGAAGCGGTCCAAGGGCATCGCTACGAGCGGCAGCTGCCGAATCGGCAGGGCTCAGTGGTGGTGGTGCGCGAAGGACAAAATTTGCGGGTGCAAATACCCATGGGTACTGAGTCTATCCACGGTCTGCTTCGTCGGGTTGTGCGGGTATTCGATCTCAACGCAGATGGTGTAAGCATCCATGCGCATTTGGTCCAACAGCCGTTGCTAAAACCTTGGGTTAACAAAGCCCCAGGCCTGCGTGTGCCCGGGGCGTGGAATAGTTTTGAAACCGCAGTCAGAGCCATACTCGGCCAACAGGTAAGTGTCGCCCGAGGCACCGCACTGGCAAACGCCATGATCCAGCGATATGGGGACGGCAACTTTCCGACTCCCGAGCAATTGTGTGATCGAGATATTGCAGAGATTGGTATGCCCGGTCGTCGCGGCCGAGCCATCAGCCTGTTGGCGCGAGAGGTTTATCGTGGCGAACTGGAGCTTTCGGATGTCTGTGATCAAGACCAATTGAGCACCAGGCTTATGGCCGTCCCAGGCATTGGCCCGTGGACGGTCGATTACATAAATTTGCGGGTCAGCAAAGATCCGGATGCGTTTCCGCGCAACGATTGGGTGGTACTAAAACAGCTGGGCACAACACCTGCCAAGGCTGCAGCGCAAGCCAAGGCGTGGCAACCCTGGCGCGCCTATGCGCTGATGTATTTATGGTTTGCGGCGGCGCAGAGGCGATCCGGGAGTTAATGACTATGCCTTATTTTACCGCGGTACCTAGCCCGATCGGTAACCTGACGTTGACGGCGAACGAAAGCTCGTTAACCGGGTTGTATTTTTCAACTGGACCTAAAGCGCGGACCGCAGACGCGGCTTGGGTGCGCGACGACAAAAGGTTCGGTGAGGCAGTGGCCCAGTTGCGCGCCTATTTTTCGGGGCGGCTGGAATCTTTTGATCTGCCCTTGGAAGCCTCTGCAACGCCCTTCCAAAATCGGGTTTTAGGTGCCTTACAGGAGATCCCCTATGGCGAAACCCGCACTTACAGAGACATTGCTCGAGCCGTCGGCAGTCCCAAAGCGGTGCGTGCGGTCGGCTCCGCTAATGGTGCAAATCCTATTGCGATAATCATACCTTGCCATCGAGTTGTGGGCAGCAATGGTTCTTTGACGGGTTTTGCTGGAGGGCTTCCGGCGAAACGTTTCCTACTCGATTTGGAGTCTAGGGATGGTAAATGGCACTTAAGTAACTAAAAAGTTACTTTTAAACCTTCAGATTCACGAGGTGTTTTCATTGCGGTATTTCGATACTCTTAAGTAACTATATAGTTACTCAGTCATGAGACATATGCCACGAAATGCGAAAATAACCCAGCAACGCCTCATTGAAACAGCAGCCGACATTATCGCTGAGCAAGGCGTCGCTGGGCTGCGTGTCGATGAAGTCGCTCGGCGTGCTCGAGTGAACAAGCGCATGATCTACCATTATTTCGGCAGCAAGACAGGCCTTTGGGAGCGAGTTTTGGAGCGACAGGTTGAACATTTATGTCTGTCCGTGCCTGAACTGAGTCCTGGCTCGAAAGACCTGCTGCGCGCCGAATTTGCGTCGAACCTGCAAATGCGGCATCACGACGGTGTCGGGTTGGTTGCAGAAGCGGCACTGCGGCGGGCGGCGAAGCTCGTTTTACGCCGGTTCTTGGACGGACCTGTGGTGCGCGCGAGTTTGTCCGAAGCCGATTGGCGAGATTTGTTTTTGGTGTTGTGCCGACTAACCTTCGAAGAGGATTTTGCCGTTGACTCGGCCGCGGCAAGTGAACGCCAACTAACGGCTCGTCAGAATCAAGGCCGTGGGGGTGTCGGTGCTAAGCCCACCTACCAACTGCGTCCTAAATTTCGGTTTGAATAAACGGTTTATTCTCCTTCAGCCTATCTTCAAGCCCTGGCGGAGGAGGTAAATAGTCGATTTGCCCTGGCCTCAGAATTACGAGCGGCTTTTGGGTAGGTCGGGGTGGCTAAGCGTGTAGGCGCGGTTGTGTTGCCAGATGCTTGCGCCCCATATAGCTCTAACGGGGTCTTAAATCGTTTGATATTGACGACGTGTACGCCTCGCGCCCCATGTGTTGTGAGTGCACCGACCGAGTCGTTCGTCGAGCTCTGGCTAGCAACGATGCCGCCGCGCGCTCGCTCAAGCACGGTATTTCCGCAACTTGTTGTGTACTGAAACGTTGCTGATAAAGCAGCAACAATGCGGCGCGCTGATTGTCCGGCAATTGCCCAAGCAGTCGATGAACTAGATCTTTGCTCTGCGAATAAGCGCGTGCCTGTCATGGCTGATCTTCGTTCTC
>DEBN01000121.1:2501-11829 GCA_002348825.1 Gammaproteobacteria bacterium UBA2955 | reverse complement strand
CGTATCGTCACGTTGTGACGGGGGACGTGGCAAGCCGATCGTACATAGCGGGACCCTTTAATATGTCGACCTTCTCCTGGACGCTTCTTCGGGATTTCTATGAACTGTGTAAGCCGCGAGTGGTGTTGTTGATGCTGCTCTGCGCCGCCGTGGGAATGTTTCTAGCCTCTTCCGAAGTTCCGCCGGTTCACACGGTCTTTTTTGCTCTTGTCGGCATTGCTCTGGTGGCAGGGTCGGCTGCTGTGGTAAATCATGTAGCCGATGCTCGTATCGACGCGCATATGGCACGTACTGAGCGACGACCGGTCGCGACCGGACGGGTTAGTAACAAAAGTGCGATTGCATTTTCTGCAATCACTGGCATTGCGGGATTCCTCATCCTTTGGGCCCTAGTGAACCCACTCACGGCTTGGTTGAATATGGCATCTTGGGTCGGTTACGGCTTTGTCTACACCATGTTTTTGAAGCGGGCGACCCCACAAAATATTGTCATAGGGGGATTGTTTGGTGCTGCACCTCCATTGTTTGGTTGGACAGCCATCAGCAATAGTATTGATCCTGGCGGCTTACTGCTGGTGCTCATAATCTTCGTCTGGACACCGCCACATTTCTGGGCTTTAGCGCTGGAGCGCAAAGAAGAATACGCTTTGGTCAACATCCCGATGCTGCCGGTCACACATGGCGAACCCCTTACCCGGCTGCATATTCTCTTGTATACGATTCTTTTGGTGTTATGTTCGGTGATGCCGTTTTTGATAGGTATGTCCGGCCCGCTCTATTTGTTAGGCGCCGTTGTCATGGGAATAGGGTTTCTGTATTGGGCGGTAGTGCTTTTGCGCAATAAAAACGTAAAGGCGCCCATGGCAACTTTTCGTTATTCGATCGTGTATTTGGGCGTGCTGTTTTTATTTTTATTAGCAGATCACTACCTGATAACCGGCTCTGCTGCCGAGCCCAGCGCTCCTCTATATCTCGAAATGCAACCAGTTCAGGCATAAGTTTATGACCACTATCCGCTCCACTGTAGTCCTATGTTGCGCATTTATCAGCATCGTACTCGTAATGTTTGTTGTCAGCGTCACGCGTACCCCTCAATTGTCGGACGAAGAGCTTAGGGCTGCGGGCGTTTTTTTGCTGCCTACGCCGCGCGAAATAGCTGACTTTTCGCTGCTCGGTCAGGATGGCTATGCATTCACGAACGAGGCACTGCAGGACAAGTGGAGTTTTATTTTCTTTGGCTTCACGCATTGCCCGGATGTATGCCCAACATCTATGGCGGCTATGGGCCAAGCTGAGCGAGGGCTGTATGGCGACCAGGAGATGGCAGAGGCAGATTTTCAGGGTGTGCTGGTTTCGGTCGATCCGAAACGCGATACGCCAGCAAGGCTAGGGGACTATGCGCGTGCCTTTTCACCGCGCTTTCTTGGGGTGTCTGGGCTGGACGATGAGCTTGCAGCGTTTGCCCGTCAGCTCAACGTGGCCTTTGTTGAGGTTGCCACAGAGCCTGTCGATTTCGGCGGCGAGACGGCGGACTACACGGTGGATCACACAGGGAATATAGTCATCGTCAATCCCCGGGGCCACTACCATGGTTTTATTAAGTTGCCGCATAAATCCGATACGATCCGGTTGACGTACCAAACTCTGGCCGCCCAGTTTTAGGCGGATTGCCGCTTGCGGTTGAGAGCGAGCCCTCGCGATGGACAATAGTCAAAGTGCAGAATCGGTAAGGGCGCGATTGCAAACGCTCTTGCAGCGGTTTTCTAGGGTGCGACAACGGACACTTCAATTGTGCGAGCCTCTGCACGTAGAGGACTATGGGGTTCAGCCCATGGCCGACGCCAGCCCACCGAAGTGGCACCTGGCGCATACAAGCTGGTTTTTCGACACGTTCTTTTTAGCCATATGGCAAGCGGAATATGAAGCGTTTCACCCGGCCTACGCAGAGCTGTTTAATTCTTATTACAACGGGGTGGGCAACCCTTTCCCTCGGTCCCGTCGCGGTAGCCTGTCGCGGCCTACTCTAGACGAGGTGCTCGCTTACCGACGTCACGTTGATGCGGCAACGCTAGAGGTGGTCGATGCAACGCTTGGCAGCGCCTGCTCGACAGACGCAGTTAAAATGGCGGAAGTCTTGGAGCTTGGAATCGAGCACGAGCAGCAGCACCAGGAACTTTTACTTACGGACCTCAAATATAATTTTGGACACAATCCCTTATACCCCGCATACGCGGGTCAATCCTCTGCCAGTGTTGGAGTGTCCACTCAAATGCACTTTGATGAGTATGTCCCTGGCTTGGTGCAGATTGGTACTGATGTGCAGGGTTTTGCCTTCGACAACGAAAGACCGCGGCACGAGGTGTTTCTCCAGCCCTTCCAAGTGGCAAATCGCCTCGTTACTAACGCTGAGTTTCTGGAGTTTGTCGAAGATGACGGTTACCGGCGTGCAGAATTATGGCTTGCGGAGGCGTGGCAGCAGTTGCAGACAGGTGCGCTGGCGCCGCAACCGCTGTATTGGCGGCAGGTTCAAGGCCAGTGGAGCGAGTATCGACTTGACGGCTTGCACCTGCTTGATCCGCACCTGCCGGTGGTACACATCAGCGGTTTCGAAGCCATGGCCTATGCCACTTGGGCGGAAGCGCGGTTGTTGACGGAAGCCGAGTGGGAGTGGGTCGCCAGCGGTGAACCGGTTGAGGGAAATTTTGTTGAATCTATGCGGTTTCATCCGACGAGCCCAGCTCAAGCATCGCGGCAACTCTTTGGAGATGTCTGGGAATGGACGAGCAGCAGTTACTCCCCCTATCCCGGCTATAAGCCCTTAGCGGGAGCTTTGGGGGAATACAACGGTAAGTTTATGAGCAGCCAACTCGTGCTGCGCGGTGGGTCATGTGCAACATCCCAAGCGCATATTCGGGCGAGTTATCGAAATTTTTTCTACCCCGCTGATCGCTGGCAATTCACCGGGATTCGCTTAGCGAAGAATAATTAGGGGGCGAGTTGGTCAACGAAGAAGGTTGGGTCCTATACGATTACAAACCGGCTGCAGGTGTAATCGAGGCTGAGGTGCTGGCTGGTTTGCAGAAAGACCCAAAGCAAATTTCGCCAAAGTACTTTTACGACGAGCGAGGTTCGCAACTGTTTGATGCCATTACTCAGTTGCCTGAGTACTACCCTACGCGCACAGAGCTCGCGCTGTTCGAACGCTATCTCCCTGAAATAAAACAGCGGGTTGCAGCACCACCTTTTTGTGTTGTGGAGTACGGTAGCGGTTCGAGCAAGAAAATCCGTCGTGTGTTAGATGTGTTGCGGCCGGCGGCCTATGTTCCAGTAGACATATCCAGGCAGTATTTGTTGGACAATGCACGCCAGCTTAAATCGGATTATCCGGAGCTGGCGATGTATCCGGTGTGTGCCGACATTGGTGAGCACTTTGCGTTGCCAGACGAAGTCCACTCGATGCAGAAATTGGGATTTTTCCCAGGATCCAGCATCGGCAACTTTCGCCCGCAAGAGGCGACGCGATTCCTGCAGCGGGCGCGTCGCACCTTAGGCAGCGATGCGCAAATGTTGATTGGGGTGGATGCAAAAAAGTCGGTGGCGGTGCTCGAGGCTGCGTATAACGATGCGGCCGGTGTGACCGCGGAGTTTAACCTTAACGCGCTGCTGCATTTAAATACCCAGCTCAGTGCGGACTTCAAGCCCCAACAGTTTGCGCACGTCGCCCGTTATAATGCGACGCGTGGTTGTATGCAAATGTTCTTGCGTAGTCGCGTCGCCCAGCGGGTGAAAATTGGCGATGCAACTATCGACTTCGCAGCGGATGAACTCGTCCACACTGAGGACTCTTACAAGTATCAGCCGCAGGAGTTTGTGCACATAGCGGAGCAGGCTGGATTTGCGCAAACGGCTTTATGGCAAGACGATGATGCGTGGTACTCGCTGTTTTTGTTGCATACCTAAGGCTTGGTCGAATCGAATTCTTTGAGGGTCCAACTTGGGACAAGAGCTCCGGCCTGGTCCAGATCGCCATTGCCGCGCGTTGGATCTCGCGGTACTAGGTAATAAGGTTTGCCCCATTTAGGCACTACCCGAATCATTCGCAACTGGCCGTTCTGACGAAACTCATACACGACCTCGTCCTTGCCAGCGATGATAGTCACGTCCGGGCCGGTACGGGCCGGATCTGCGAAAATAGCTTGGCTGACCGCCAGGGCAACAAGCAAAAAGCTGATGCGCAGGCGCCTGTGTTGCATTGGTTGCTGTAGTAAAGTGACCACACTCAGTATGTTAAGGCCTGTGTTGTGACCAATCTAAAGCCTAATCAACCCTCAGAGCAACCACCCCTTGTTTTGGTGGATGGTTCTTCCTACTTATTTCGAGCTTACTACGCGCTGCCAGATCTCACGACCAAGGCGGGCGAACCAACAGGAGCAATTCGTGGCGTCATCAGCATGCTGCGGAAACTTGCCAAGGACTATCCGGGTAGCCCCGTAGCGGTGGTATTCGACGCTCCGGGTAAAACCTTTCGCGATGAACTTTATAGCGATTACAAGGCAAATCGTTCGAGCATGCCGGAGGATTTGCGTGACCAAATTAAACCCATCCATGAGCTCATTGGCGCTATGGGACTGCCATTGATTTGCGTTGAGGGTGTGGAGGCCGACGATGTCATAGGCACTTACGCCACGATGGCGACAGCTCAGCAACGTGAAACGGTCATATCCACTGGCGATAAAGATATGGCGCAGCTGGTTACAGAGCATGTTTCATTGGTTAACACCATGACCGATACGCATATGGATCGTCAGGGTGTCGTCGACAAGTTTGGCGTCTTTCCAGAGCAAATCGTGGATTATCTGGCGCTGATGGGAGACACCGTGGATAACATCCCTGGCGTTCCTAAGGTCGGACCCAAGACCGCCGCAAAATGGCTGAATGAATACGGATCGTTAGACGCTTTGATGCAACGTGCCGGAGAGATTAAGGGCAAGATTGGCGAGAACTTACGAGACGCTCTAGAGCAGTTGCCATTGTCGCGCGAACTCACCCAAATTAAGTGTGATGTTGTGTTAGATCTGGGCTTGGACGATCTCCGACAGTCGGAGCCCGATCAAACCTATTTGCGCGCAGCGTTTACAAGGCTTGAGTTCAAGTCTTGGCTCGATGCTATCGACGCACCTGCATCTGCATCTACTGCTGCAGCGGTTGTTGCACCCGCTGCGGATGCCGGCGTCGAAGCTCGTGATTACCATTTGATTACGTCGGAGCAGCAGTTGCGACAATGGATCGATGAGCTGCGCGCTGCCGGCGAGTTTGCCGTGGACACCGAAACTACAAGCGTCAACTATATGCAGGCCGAATTGGTGGGGTTCTCGTTCGCGGCGGAACCCGGTCGGGCTGCCTACGTGCCGCTAGCTCACGATTACCCCGGCGCACCTGAGCAGGTGCCATTGGATACCGCCCTAGCGCTATTAAAGCCCTTATTGGAGGACCCCAAACTCACCAAGATTGGCCAGAATATTAAGTATGACATGAGCGTGCTGGCGAAGTACGGCGTAAGCTTTGCCGGGCCGTTATTCGATACGATGTTGGAATCCTATGTGTTCAATAGCACGGCAACGCGCCACAACATGGACGCGTTGGCGGAACGCTATCTCGGACGCAGCACCGTGCATTTTGAGGACATCGCTGGTAAGGGCGCAAAGCAACTGACGTTTAATCAAATATCGCTGGACATCGCAGCGGACTATGCAGCCGAAGACGCCGATATAACCCTGCAACTGCATAGATACTTGATGCCGCTTTTGCGTGCTGAATCCAAGCTGGAACAGGCCTTCTCGCAGATTGATATGCCGTTGGTGCCAATTTTGTCAGCGGTAGAACGTCAGGGTGCTTTGGTGGACGGGCGACTGCTCAAACAGCATGGCGCTGAGCTTGCCCAACGTTTACAGACGTTAACCGAAGAGGCCTGGGCGCAGGCGGGTGAGACTTTCAACCTCGACAGCACCAAACAATTGCAGGCCATCTTTTACGAAAAACTCAATCTGCCGGTGTTAAAGAAAACGCCCGGAGGTAAACCATCAACGGCAGAGCCGGTGCTGGTGGACCTCGCAAGAGACTATGAGCTGCCAGCCACTATTTTGCAGTACCGGAGTCTCGCTAAACTTAAATCGACCTATACAGACAAGCTACCTTTGGACATTAACCAGGTAACGGGCCGTATCCATACGTCTTACCATCAAGCTGTGGCCGCTACTGGGCGGCTGTCGTCCTCGGACCCGAATCTACAGAATATTCCGATTCGTAATGCCGAAGGCCGGCGTATCCGCCAGGCGTTTGTAGCGCCCGCGGGTAAGGTCATCATGGCTTCGGATTATTCGCAAATCGAGTTGCGCATAATGGCACATCTATCGGGCGATGCCGGACTGCATGCAGCATTTGCTCAGGATCAGGATATTCATCGGGCCACGGCCGCCGAAGTTTTTGGCCGTACGTTAGATACGGTCAGTGACGAGGAGCGGCGCAGTGCCAAGGCGATTAACTTTGGCCTGATTTATGGCATGTCCGCGTTTGGGCTGGGACGTCAGCTGGGGATTTCTAGGACGCTGGCTCAGGACTACATCGACCGCTACTTCGCGCGCTACCCCGATGTCCTGCAGTATATGGATGAAACTCGCGGCCAAGCCGCCGAGCGAGGGTATGTCGAGACGGTTTTTGGACGACGTCTGTATCTGCCAGAAATAAATTCGCGTCAGGTTATGCGACGCCAAGCTGCTGAGCGCACGGCGATTAACGCGCCGATGCAGGGCACGGCTGCAGACATCATCAAACGCGCCATGATCGCCGTGCAGAATTGGTTAGATGGCAGCGCCCTGGATGCTCACATGATTATGCAGGTGCATGACGAGTTGGTTTTTGAGGTTAGCGAGAGCGACGTACTAACGTTACAGCAGCAGGTTGAAAAACTGATGTGCGCTGCTGCCGATTTGTCGGTCCCGCTTACAGTTGAAACCGGCGTAGGCGCAAACTGGGACGAAGCGCATTAGCCTTGCTCGGACGTTGCCGAGTTGCCCGGGGTTGTTAGGGGTTTAATTTGCCGGGTCTTCGGGTGCAGCTATTGGCGTTGCCAGCCACGGCAATAACACGCGTATTAATTGTTCTTTGCCGTCGCCTTTTGCGGCGGAAAAACATTGCACTGAGGCGGTCGGGAACTCTGCGTATTGGCGCTGCATTTGGCTGAGTACTTTTTGCTGTGCATTACGTCCGAGTTTGTCTGCTTTATTCAGCAGAATATGGATGGGTAGTTCCGAGTCCCGACTCCAGTTGAGCATGTCCTGGTCAAAGACTTGGTTCGGGTGACGAATGTCCATGACCAATACTAAGCCTACTAGGCCGTCGCGGTAGGAAAGATACTGATTTACCGCCTTTTGCCACTGCTGTTGTGCGCTTAAAGTAGCTTTGGCATAGCCGTAGCCCGGAAGATCTACCAAACGACCGCCCTGACGTACGGAGAAAAAGTTCAGCAGTTGGGTGCGTCCCGGGGTTTTGCTGACCTTGGCCGTGCGCCGATTACCTGTAAGCTGATTCAGTACCGAGGATTTGCCTGCGTTGGAGCGTCCGGCGAATGCGACCTCAGGCGCATCGGCTGGCGGGCAGCGTCGAAGATTTGGTGCACTGGTTAAGAAGGTCGCGTCTAGGCGTTCGGGTAACAACACTTGCTTTTCTTGATATATAATCGCGCCTCGCCCGCTCCACAGCGCTTGGCGCAGCATAAAAAGCGGGGCTCGGGCAGGTTAAGGTGCGAATCAGTTTAGCATCAACGCGCACCACCGGCTGTATGGGTTGGCTTCGGTCAAATAACCCCAAGATACGGAAGCAGAATAAATGGAAAGTGTTTTGCGCTTTACAAAATCGATCATGGTTGTCGCTGCCGCGTTTGCGGCTTTGACAGCGCAAGCGGCAGGCAACATAGAGGCCGGAGCGGCTCAGGCGGTAACTTGCGCGGCATGCCATGGACAGGATGGCGCTACCGGAATAGACCCTTCCTACCCCAGCCTTGCTGGACAGGGCGCCAAATACCTCAACCGGCAGCTGCAGATGTTCCAGTCTGGCGAGCGCGATGTGCCGTTGATGACGGCGCAACTGATAGGCAAGTCAGCCCAAGATCTAGAGGATTTAGCCGCTTATTACGCGAGCCTGCCAAGCAAGGTGGGCGAAGCCGGTGGTAGCGACGCAGACATAAAAACCGCCCGTATGATCTATAAGGGAGGCCTTGCCGACCGTGGGGTGGCTGCGTGTGCTGCTTGCCATGGCCCGGGTGGGCTCGGTAACGATCAAGCAGGTTTCCCAAGGATTGGTGGTCAATCCGTAGAGTATACGGTTGCTCAGTTAACGGCCTACCGAGAGGGTATTCGTGATTCCGACGAGGCCTACGCTGCAATGATGCGTAACGTTGCGTCTGGATTGACGGACGGACAGATTAAGGTCCTGGCTGATTATATTCATGGCTTGAGCCCTTAACTCTTATGCGCGCAGCCAGCGAAAGCATGACCTTATACAGCCCCAATGTGCGGAGCGGCGTAATGCTTATACTTATGTGGTTTGCCACTTCGGTGCTTACGCCGAATGCGTCCGCCTCCGAACAGCTGGACAATACGGCCGACCACTATGTTGCGGGCCAGCATTACACAGTCTTAGAGACACCGGTGGCCACAGCACCATCTGCGGCGGTAGAGGTGGTCGAAGTTTTTTCGTACATGTGTATTCACTGCTATACCTTTGATCCGATGCTGTCGAGCTGGTATGCGGAGCAAAGCGACAATGTAGATTTCGTTAGGCTCCCGGCGGTCTTTAATCAAGCTTGGCAACTGCTTGCGCAGGCTTATTACACCGGCCAGTCGCTGGGTGTCAGCGAAAAAATGCACGAGCCGTTGTTTAAAGCGGTGCAAGTTGAGCGCCTAGATCTGAGTGACGAAGACGTTATGGCTGAATTATTCCAGCGCCATGCGGGGATCGAGCCGGATACATTCAAAAAAGTGTTTAAGGCGTTCTCGGTCAAAAGTCGGGTAATGCAGGCACGAGGGAAAAGTCGTACCTACGGAATTACGGGTGTGCCGACGATGGTCGTAAATGGCAAGTATCGAGTGGACGGCAATTCTGCTGGCAGCAATGCGGCGATGCTGAAAGTCGTCGACTTCTTAGTAGCTAAGGAACAGGCTGCAGTCACCGATTAAGCTTGCGGACCTCAAGCCCGTCGCCGTAGAGTCCCTTTGCATAATCTGGTGCCGAGCATCCAAAAGACGGTGAAACCTGTCCCCGCAAACCCGCA
>DEBN01000121.1:0-2143 GCA_002348825.1 Gammaproteobacteria bacterium UBA2955 | reverse complement strand
CCCGCAAACCCGCAGGTCTGCGGGGCTTATGGTCAGCGTCCTGCCGACCCAGAGGTTGTAGCCACAGACATCTGGCACGCTGGATTCAACAGCTCCGGGTACTGAACCCGCAGGTCAGACTCACATAACGCGATGGTGTTCTTCGCGGTATCAATCACGTAAGCGCGAACAGCCTGTGCGCCTTTGGCGTCGATTGCGTGATCAAACTTAGGCATGCCTTTGTGGGCGAGAGCACCGCCCACCACAATGCCATCCCAGATTGCGTGGACGTCTTCCCCCGAATACAGAAGGTTTGGAATTGGGCCCACGGTCCCTGCACCGGGCCCATGGCACACCGCGCAATAGCGAGCAAAGAGCAGTTCACCTTCGGCTCGCTGTTCAGCGGTATAGTCCATTTTTTGCGGTTCTGGGACGTTTAAATAGGTGATCTGGGTTTCTGGAAGCTGCGCCTCGCCGCCTAACTTGAACGTCAGAATTCGCCCCTCCGTAAGTACGTTGCCTTTGTGTCGTGGGGCGCCCGACGTGAGCGCGTAAGCCCCACCCCACCCCGCGACCACCGAGATGTACTGCTGACCATCGACTGCGTAGCTTACCGGCGCCGCGATTATTCCCACATCCACCGGCGATTCCCAAACCAGTTCGCCGTTGTCCGCACGGTAGGCCGCGAACTGGCCGTCGGCACGGCCTTGAAAGACTAAACCCCCGCCCGTTGATAGCAATCCGCCGTTCCAAGTGGTGGCGTGCTCAACGCGCCAGATCTCCTTTTGCGACACCGGGTCCCATGCGGCCAAAAAGCCGCGAATGCTTTGCAGATTGTCAATCAGCTCTGCTGGGTCCGATGTCGGAATGGTTTCTTTAAAGTCGGTGCCGAGATTCCAGTCTTTTGGCGCGTGTTTAAACGCATTGTCCTGGGCGTAATCAAAACGCAGGTCCAACGCTGGGATGTACACCAGGCCTGTTTCCGGGTGATAAGTCATAGGGTGCCAGTTGTGCCCACCGAGAGGCCCGGGTTTTACGCGTTTGCTGTCGTTCGCATAATTTCCTGCAGGACTCTCCACCGGGCGTCCTGTTTCGGGATCGACGTGAGTTGCCCAGTTCATGGGGACGTAAGCTTCAGCGGAAATGAAGTCGCCGTTGGTCCGGTCCAAAACGTAGAAGAAACCGTTCTTTGGCGCCTGCATGATGACCTTCCGCGGCTCGCCGTTAATCTCGATGTCGGCGAGGATCATATGTTGTGTGGCTGTGTAGTCCCAGGTGTCGCCGGGTGTGGTCTGGTAGTGCCAAACGTATTCGCCGGTATCTGGGTTTAACGCGACTATGGATGAAAGATATAAATTATCACCGCCGCCTGGGCTGCGAATGTACCTGTTCCAGGGCGCACCATTGCCGGTGCCGATATATAACAAATTCAATTCGGGGTCGAACGCCATAGAATCCCAAGCCGTGCCGCCACCTCCGACTTTCCACCATTCCCCGCCAATCCAAGTTTTTGCTGCTTCGCGCATGGCGTCGGATTCGAAACCATCCGCCGGATTGCCCGGCACGGTATAAAAACGCCATTCCTCAGCACCGGTTTCCGTGTTGTAGGCGGTGACATAGCCGCGTACCCCGTATTCAGAACCGCCGTTACCAATTACCACTTTGTCTTTAACGATGCGCGGTGCCCCGGTTATTGTGTAGGGCCGGTCAGGCAACAAGGTGTTGATGTCCCAAATAGGCTTGCCAGTGGCAGCGTCTAGGGCGATCAGGCGGCCGTCGATGGTGCCGACGTAGATCTTACCCTTCCAGGCTGCGACGCCACGGTTAACAACGTCGCAGCATGCGTAACGTGCCCATTCACGATCGACCTGCGGATCAAATTCCCACAGTAACTCGCCTGTTTTCGCGTTGTGAGCCCAAACTACAGACCAGGCGCCGGAGTTAAACATAACGCCGTCTACTACGATGGGGGTGGATTCTAAGCCGCGTTTAGTTCCGGTGTTCCAATACCAAGCTAGACCGAGTTCGTCCACGGTGTCCAAATTGATTTGATCCAGCGGGCTGTGGCGTTGTTCGTCGTATGTCCGGCCATTGGACAGCCAGTTTTCCGCTTCGCCCTGCATGATGGTTTCGCCGTTGATTGCAGAAGCGGCGTTAGCGGATG
>DEBN01000032.1 GCA_002348825.1 Gammaproteobacteria bacterium UBA2955 | reverse complement strand
GTATTTCGCGGCCTCTAACGACATCACCTCGGTCATGCGGGTCATGCCGCCCTTTGACACAGCGTAGGGGAATTGGCCTTTAATCGTGCGCGAATCGGTAATAGATGACACCATTATAATGTTGCCATCACCTTGTTTGTGCGCCACGACCCGGTCGGTATAAAACTTTGAGACCAGCCACGCCGACTTTAAGTTGGTGTCGAGGACAAAGTCCCAATCGTCTTCGTCGATGGTGTGATAGGTCTTTGCGCCGGCCTCAACACCGGCGTTATTAATAACCACATCACAGCGACCATAGTGTTCGTAGGCGCTGTCCAGAAAGCCGGCAATACTGTCTTTGTTGCGGACGTCGAGCGGTACAGCCAGTGCCTCGCCGCCGTTGTCCTTGATTTCGTCGACACAGGCTTGCAGTTTCTCTAGGCGTCGCGCGCCCAATACCACTTTCGCACCTTGGGCGGCGAGCACACCGGCGAAATGGTAGCCGAATCCGGATGACGCACCGGTAATCGCTATTACCCGGTCGGTGAGGTCGAATGTGGTTTGCGCGGTTGTTTGCGTGCTCAAAATCCTCTCCCAAAAATTAAGCATTCCAGAGTCGCTGTGGCGTTTGTACTGAAGGCCGGTGCGAATGTGGAAGATCACGGTATGTGACGATGCTAACACAGCTCATTGCAAGCCTGATCCGGATTAGAATGACCTTTTGCAACAACCCGGAGGTCAGTTATGCGACCAAGACGATCGGTGCTGTATATGCCAGCAGCAAATACGCGCGCTATGGATAAGGCCCGTGATCTGGACTGCGACGCCATAATCTTTGACCTCGAAGACGCGGTGGCGGTGTCGAGCAAAGTCACGGCGCGAAGCAACGTTGTGCGCCAGATTTCCGACGCCGACTACGGGCGGCGCGAACTTATCGTCCGGGTTAACGGCTTAGATACCCCGTGGGGTCGCGATGACGTACAAGCGTGTGCCCGGTTGCCGCTCCACGGGCTACTGTTCCCCAAAGTGTCTAGCGCAGATTATGTCGAGGAAATCGATGCACTGTTGCGACAACTCAATCCGGATATGCAGATCTGGATCATGATTGAAACGCCCACCGCGCTGTTGGATATGCAGCAGTTTGCCGGACATCCGCGTGTGCAGGTTTTGGTCATGGGCACCAGCGACCTAGTTCAGGAATTACGTGCAACCCATACCGCCGATCGCCACAACCTCGGCTACGCATTACAGCGCAGCGTCGCAGTGGCGCGCCACTTTGGCAAAGATATTCTCGATGGCGTGCACCTCGACTTTCGCAACACCAAAACCCTACAACGGGTCTGTGAAGACGCGAAAGCAATGGGTTTTGATGGCAAGACATTGATACACCCGGATCAGATTGATACTGCAAATAGCGTGTTTGGTTATAGCGCTGCTGAAGAGGCCCGTGCACGAGCGCTGATAGCTGCGTGGCAACGTGCTCAAGCGCAGGGTCTTGGTGTGGCCGAACTTGACGGTCGGCTTATCGAAAACTTACACGCCGCTGAGGCGCAGCGCGTCATCGAATATGCTGAAGCACAGCGTCAAAGTGGCTAAGCCTTGGCGCGCTGTAGTGCTGTCGGCAGCGGCAAACGCGCCCACACAGACTTAAGCTGGTGCGGTATCGCGAGCATGGCCGGAGTCGTAACCAGTGTGAGTAATGTCGCAAAGGTCAATCCAGAGACGATGGCCTGAGACAGAGGCACCCAAAGAGTGGACAACTGTCCGCCCTGAACGATGGTGCGGTTGATTACGTCGATACTGAGATTGCTGGCCAGAGGCAAAAGCCCAAAAACTGTGGTTACAGTGGTTAGCATCACAGGTCGCAACCGCTGTGCGCCGGTGCGAACAATTAATTGGATGTAGTCTTGATTCGGCTGTTCGGCGCGCAATTTGTTATATGTGTCGATCAGCACAATGTTGTTATTGACCACGATCCCGGCCAGAGCAACGACGCCCACACCGGTTAAAATTGCACTGAATGGGTTACCCGTAATTAACAAACCAAGCAGCACCCCAGCGGTGGATAAGATCACCGCAAACAGAATCAGCGTGCTTTGATAGAAGCTATTAAACTGCGTCACCAACAGCACAAACATCAGCAGTAGCGACAGTGAAAACGCGACCCCAACGAAAGCCAGAGACTCGGCTTGCTCCTCATTTGCACCCCTAAACGTAATACTTAGTTCAGGCGGCCAGTCCTGGGTATCAATCCAAGCTTGCAATTCCTTGACCTTATCGTCAGCAAGAATGCCCGGGGCGACGTCGGCCAATACTTTTTTGATGGGAACGCCGTTGTGCCGCTCAATGGTGTCCACATTTGGAATGGGTTCCAAAGTTACAAAGTTCGACAGCGGTACCAAGCCGCTCGCTGTATTGATACGCAGCTGATCCAAGGCCAGCAGGCCGCGTGAAGCGCTTGGGTAGCGCACCCTGATATCCACGCCGTCATCGGCCCGGTCCGGTCGGTATTCGCCGACCTTTACGCCGTTGGTTACCAACTGCACGGCAACGCCCACTTGGCTCACATCGGCGCCATAGATGGCCGCCTGAGCCCGATCGACGTTGAGCTTGAACTCGACACCGGGTAACGCTCGAGTGTCGTCAATATCGCGCAGACCGTCGACCTCCGAGCGCATATAGTTAACGATTTTCGCTACCGCGGGTTCCAGCAGACGCCGGTTGTAGGAGGACAATTCAATGTTGATGTCTTTGCCCACTGGCGGCCCCATATCCTCTGCCCGGGCTTCGACCTGAATGCCAGAAATATTTGCCGAACGCGTACGTATTTCCTCGAGGATCTCTGTTGCGCTATTGCGGCGTTGGGGTTGGTCATAGAGCTCTACAAACATACCTCCGATACGGTCACTGCCGCCGTTGCGGCTCGGCTGCCCAGATAACTGGGTCCGCACACTCAGATGCTCAATGCCCTCGATTTCTAAAACCTGCTCCTCGACCTCTTTGACCAAGGCGTTAGTCTCGTCGACGCTCAGGTTGCCACGCGCGCGAATACTCACGCTGGCAAATTTCGATTCGGCTTGCGAAAAGTAAATCAGTCCGCTGCCGTACTGACCGTAGGCCCAGAATGTAGTGAATAAAATGACCAGGGTAACAGCCATAGTGACCAGGCCATAGCGCGCGGCAAAGCCAAGTACGCGTGCATATAAACCGGTCAGCGAACGCAGTTGGCGCGGGTCCCCCTGCTCTAACAGTTCCAGCGTCCTTTGCGCTTTCTTACCCTTGCTTCCGGCACGCCCGAATAGCGCGCCGATAGCGGGCCCGAATCCCAGTGCATACAGCAGCGAGCCGCTAAGTACTGTGAATACAGTAACGGGTAAGAAACGCATGAATTTGCCCGACACGCCGGGCCAAAACATCAGCGGCAAGAACGCGGCCAAGGTTGTTGCGATCGACGCGGTAACCGGCCAAAACATGCGTTTGGCGGCCGCCAAATAGGCGTCTCTGCTGGCCAAACCCTCGGTCATTTTGCGATCCGCATATTCGGTCACAACGATCGCGCCGTCGATCAACATGCCCAAGCCCAGCAGCATGCCGAACATGACCATGAAATTGAACGAGTAGCCCAACAGGTAGATAAAGATCAGAGAGAACAGGAAAGACGCTGGGATACCAAAGCCGACAATCAGGCCGCTGCGGATGCCCATCGCAGCGACAACGATGACCATGACTAGGCACAGAGCGGTAAGAATGTTGCCCTCGAGTTCCACGACTTGGCTCTTGGCGTACGGGGCTTGATCGGTGGAATAGAAGATGTCCACCTTTGCCGGCAATTTTTGCCGGAACGCTTCGGTGACCTCCTTGGTGTTGGCGATGGCCTGAATGACGTTGCTGTTGGCGCGCTTCACAATGTTGAGGGCTATGGTGGTTTTACCGTCCACCCGCGAGTATTGGTTGCGGTCCTTGAATGTCCGCCGCACTTCGGCCACGTCGCTGAGGGCTATGACGGTATCGCCATCCGATTTCACCGGGATATCGTAGATGTCGCTGTAGTTCTCGATGACACTGGGCACTTTAACCGCGAATCGGCCCTCCCCATTATCCAAACTGCCTGCCGGGATCAGTCGGTTATTACGCGCAATGCTATTGATGATTTGCTCAGAAGACAGTCCATAAGTTTCGAGTTCTTTTGGATTAATAACCGCCTCTAAGAGTTCTTCCCGCGACCCCAGTAAGTTCGCAGAGAGGATATCTGGTTGCGCCTCTATCAAGTCGCGTAAATCCAGCGCCAAGGTGTACAACATACGCTCGGGCACATCGCCGACCAAGTTAACCTGAATGATCGGGAACTCGCTCGTAGATTGTTCTTGGATGATTGGTTCTTCTGCGGTACTGGGGAACTCCACCTTGGCACGGTCTACCGCCTCGCGCGTATCCATTAACGCCTGATCGAGATCGAAGTCAGGGTCGAATTCCACCATGACTGTGCCGGCATTTTCCGAGGCATAGGCGTTGATTTCTTCTACACCCTCCACCTGACGTAATTCGATCTCTAACGGCATCACCAACAACCGTTCCGCGTCTTCCGGTGATATGCCTTCGTGAACCACGGTGATGACAAAAAACGGCACGCTGATGTCCGGATCGCCTTCCACTGGAATTGAACAGCGCGCAAGAACACCGCTCAATAAGATCATGAACAGCAGCAGCAGGGTAGTTCGGGACCGGCTGATCGCGGCTTCGAGTAATTTAAACATATTCGGTTTAGGTGTCGGCGTTTGACGCCTGCGCCACACTGCTGGTTAATCGGCGACGCAAATCGGGATCAACCCGCTCGCCGGCAACGACCATTTCTTGGCCAACCGTTATAACGGTAGTTTCGTTCGGCAGACCAGTTACCCAGACGCCGTCGGCGCTTTCGCTGATAATCTCTATGTTGTGGAAGTGCACGATGTTGTCGTTGTCCAACACTCTAACGCCAATGGCGCCGAGGTCGTCTAGGGCAAACAGAGCCGGACTGATTTTCTGTGCCAGTACTCGATCCACGGGGATTTTAATCTCCGCGGTGATCCCAGAACGTAGCGCGCCATCGGCGTTATCCAGCTGAATTTCGACTGCATAGGTTCGAGTCTGCGGGTTGCTTTGCTGGCCGACGAAGGTCACGGGGCCTTCCACTGTGCGGCCGTCGGCCAACACGCCAGTCGCCAGTTCGCCAAGCCTGAGGTCGAGCACGTCCTTTTCCGATACGCGGCCAACCATCAGCATCGGATTCAGGTCGACGATGGTGGCACAACCCTGCCCTGGATTAACGTAATCACCGATTTCCACGTGTACGTCTTCAACAACACCGGCAAACGGCGCGCGCACCAATATTTTCTCAACATCCAGCTGGCGGCGTTTCAGTTGCGCAGCGGCGCTGGCTAGGCGTGCCTTTGTCGCCGCGATCGCGCTGTCAGAATTAAAGCCCCGGGCTTCTAGCTGCAGAGCGCCTTGATAGTCGATGCGCGCTTGGCTGACCAGTTCTTGCGCTTCAACCAGCGCCGTCTGCCTATCTTCTATAGACAACTCGCATAACACGTCGTTAGCTGCCACGACATCACCGCGCTCGACCCGGCGCTCGACGATTCGGCCAACGATCTCTGCTCGGGCGTTGACGGTGCGTTTATTTTGAGTCTTGCCGCGAATGTTGGTGTAACGAATTTTCTCAACCGCGCGTATTCTCTCCGCACGCACCCGCGTCGGGATGGCATCATTGCCGATTTCCTCTTTGATCCGATTCTGCTCCGCAATGGAGGGATCAATGACCGGAGGTGCCGAATTTATCTGGCCTGACAGCAGCCAAGCGATCAGCAAAATCGCGATCGTGACGGCCCAAATATAGGTTGAACGCATGTATCAATCCGCGTTGATTAGAATTTACGTTACTTAAAGTAACAAAAGGGCGACTAACATAGCCAAAAGTTCACCAAAGTGCTACTGGTAAGAGAAAAAGCGTGCGACAAGACGAAAGATATAGCGATGCGGCTCAACGAAGTGTGAAAGTTAAATGTTCTTTTGCGCGTTGATTCAGTCAGTTGGACTGCAGACAGCCCTAGCCGCTAGGGGCCAAGCCCTGTACGCCGAGGCCCGATTAGTCCATCGAGACGGGTGCTTTGAAAGGTTAGCCATGGCAAGAGCGGCGAATGCTGCTCTTGCCTCTGGCGGTTTTAGCATCGCGCTAGGTTGCCCGCGCGCAAAGACGTCATAGAGTGACTACGCCGACGCACTCGGGCGCGCAGCCATCCTTTCATACCAAGCGTGAATATAGGTCAGGTTCTGATCATAAGGTTGACCCACCGTGCCAGCGAATGCGAAGAAACAGTAAAGCAACACGTCGGCTAAACTGATTTGTTCGCCGGCGATGAAGGTCCGCCCATCATTCATGAGGTCGTTTAGCCAAGCCGTCTTCTCGCGCGCGATCTGTTTCAGGCCATCTGCGGCCTCGGGGATGGTGATCATTCTGTCTTTGAACAACGGCAGTCCCTCGCTGTAACGGAACCCGCTGGTCAACGGTTCGCAAATATTCAGGTCAACGCGCCGGGCCCACATGCGGGAATTGGCTCGCGCTTCGGCAGAGTCGCCCAGTAAGGTAACGCCATCTGCCTGTTCGTCGAGGTATTCGCAGATCGCAGTGATCTCGGCCAGAATTTCGCCGTTACTCATTTCTAAACACGGCATCTGACCCGACGGATTCAAGGCTAGATACGGCGCCTGTCGATTTGCGCCGGCCATCAGGTCCACCGCCTCAAGTTCGAGCGCTACGCCGCATTCCGCCGCATACATGCGCACCACATGAGGATTAGGTCCCACAGAATTGTACAGTTTCATAAAAAGTCCCCCAAATTAGAGTCAGTTAAGTTAAAGCCAAAAGAGCGGTTTTAGGCTACCACTCACCAATGTTTTCCATGCTCAGCCATGGTTCGGCAGGCGCCAGCGCCTCTCCGGTTTGCAGTAGCTCAATAGAAATACCGTCGGGTGATCGCACAAACGCCATGCGGCCATCGCGGGGCGGTCGATTTATGACAACGTTGTTGCTGGCCAGACGCTCGCAGCAGGCATAGATGTCATCGACACGGTAGGCGAGATGCCCGAAGTTGCGACCACCCGAATACGATTCAGGGTCCCAGTTGTAGGTCAGTTCGACTTGGGCGCTCTCGTTGTTGGGCGCGCATAGAAACACCAGCGTAAAACGCCCCTGATCGTTGTCAAAGCGTCGCAACTCCTCAAGTCCCAGCGCGTCACAGTAAAACTTGAGCGAAGCGTCGAGATCGGACACTCGAACCATAGTGTGCAGATATTGCATAACGTCGTTGCCGATACAAAACACGCAGTGTAGCGGTAAGCGCGGCCGCCTCGCTACCCATCTGCTGTGGATTCATACTTGGCGCCGCAGCTAAGCGATGCAACGCCGCCAGTTGCCGCGGCTGTTTAACGCTGTACCCATCCGCCACTAAAAGGGATGGCCTGGCCAACAAAAAAGTCGCTGTTATCCGACGCCAAAAATAGCGCAAACTCTGCATCTTCTTTCGCGGTGGCCAGTCGCCCCAGCGGCACCTGCCGGCGTAGCGATTTTTTGAAGGACTCCTGTTCTCGCAGTGATTCTGGGTAGTAAACGGGGTTTTCCACGTAGTTTTGCGCGATCAGATTAACCTGAACATTGCTTGGAGCGACCTCGACACCGAGCGCCTGCACATAGCCGACTTGAGCCGCTCGCGCTGCGCTGTAGGCCGCTAAAGTGCGCATCCCGCGTAGTGCTGCCGCGCTGCCATACACGACAATTTTACCTGCGCCGCGCTCGAGCATCTGCGGCAGCACGGCTCGGCACAGGCGGTGCAGCGGGTGCACCATAATGTCGAAAGCGCAATGCCAGTCGTCATCGCTGAGCTCAGTGGTTGCAATGCCGCTAAAGTTCTCGGATGCGAGGTTTGCGATCAGCACGTCGATATTCCCGGCGCCCTGAACCAGCTCTCGACAGCGCCCGGGTGCGCGTAGGTCGGATGTGTCGGTCGTAACGACGGCGCCCTCGGCGGTAAACAGGTCCGCTGTTGCGGGCCCCATATAGTCATCCGCTTGCGTAATGAGAACGCGTTTATTTAGCAAACGCTGGGTCATGGCTGTGCTCCGGAAAAAATCCAAGGCTAGCACGCTGTTGGTTTTCTTGCCGACGAACGCGTGAGGAATCAAAGCTTACCGGTGTATACTGCTTGGCTTTTTGCTGACACCCTAAAGAGGCTATACGATGACAAAACAGTCTGTTTCCAGAGTGCAACGCGGCAGCTTGCAAGTGGCTGCAGAGCTCGACGCGCTGATCTGTGATCAAGCACTACCAGGTACTGGCGTATCCGTAGATGAATTTTGGGCCGGTTTCGAACGCTGTCTGGCCGAGTTGGGGCCGGTGAACAAGAAGCTGTTGGCGGTACGCGACGAGCTACAGCAACAGATTGACCATTGGCATCTCGAACGCAAAGGCCGGTCGGTAGACGCGGTTGAATACAAAGCGTTTTTACAGGACATTGGCTATCTCTTGCCAGAGCCGGATTCGGTGACCATCACCACGACAAAAGTAGACGCAGAGATCGCCACAATTGCCGGCCCGCAGTTGGTAGTGCCGGTCATGAACGCGCGTTATGCGCTTAACGCAGCGAACGCGCGCTGGGGCAGTTTGTACGATGCCTTCTACGGCACCGACATCATCCCGGAATCGCCGGGCAGGGAGAAAGGCTCCAGTTACAACCCCGCGCGCGGCGAGCTTGTGGTCGCTCGAGTAGCGGAGGTGTTAGACGCCATGGTGCCGCTTGCGCAGGGCAGTCACAGTGACGTCGTAACCTATGGCATTGGCGCCGGCGAGGACGGTTCACGCCAGCTGCGTGCGATTTTGCAAGACGGTGGCAATACGCCATTGGCTGATCCCGAGCAATTTGTAGGGTTTGTTGGCGAGCCCGAACCCACCAGTATCCTACTTGAGCATAATGGGCTGCATCTGGACATTTTGATCGACCCCAACCATCCCGTTGGAGCGGTGCATCCTGCCGGAGTCAAGGATGTAGAAATTGAGTCTGCCATAACCACTATCCAAGACTGCGAAGACTCGGTGGCCGCAGTGGATGCCGAAGATAAATGTATTGTCTATGGCAACTGGCTAGGCCTTATGAAAGGCGATTTAGAAGAAGTGATGGAGAAAGGCGGTCAACGTTTGGTGCGTAAACTCAATCCGGATCGCCAATATATCGACAGCAAGGGCCAGTCCCTGACCATGCATGGCCGCAGTCTAATGTTGGTACGCAACGTCGGGCATCTCATGACCACAGATGCCGTGCTCGATGGCGAAGGTAATGAAGTCCCAGAAGGTTTTCTTGATGGATTTGTAACCGCTCTTTCGGCAATGCACGACATTCAGGGCGACGGGCCGCTGCGTAACTCACGCACTGGCAGCGTCTACATCGTAAAGCCGAAGATGCATGGGCCCGATGAAGTTGCGTTGGCCGTAGCGTTGTTTGACCAGATTGAAGAGACGTTGGGCTTAATGCGCAACACCTTAAAAATCGGCGTTATGGATGAGGAGCGCCGCACCAGCATTAACCTCAAGGCCTGTGTCGCCGAAGCGAAAGACCGTATTGTATTTATCAATACAGGATTTCTAGACCGCACAGGTGATGAGATCCATACCAGCATGCAAGCGGGGCCGGTGTTGGCGAAGGAGGAACTCAAGGCCCAGACGTGGATCAAGGCCTACGAAGACTCCAACGTGGACGTTGGTTTGGCCACTGGTTTCCGGGGTAAGGGCCAGATCGGTAAAGGTATGTGGCCCAAGCCTGACGAGATGGCAGAGATGTTAGCGGTTAAAGCCATGCACCCAAAAGCGGGCGCCAGCACTGCATGGGTGCCGTCGCCAACTGCAGCGTCATTGCACGCACTGCATTATCACGAAGTCAGCGTCGCCTCGGTGCAACAAGAATTGCAAGCTCGCGCGCCGGCCAGCGTTGATGATATTTTGCAGATTCCGTTGCTTGGCGGTAAGAACCTCGCGGCCGACGAGGTGCAAAGCGAACTCGACAATAACGCCCAGGGCATTCTTGGCTATGTGGTGCGTTGGATTGATCAGGGCGTGGGTTGTTCGAAAGTGCCTGACATTAATGATGTGGGTCTTATGGAAGACCGTGCCACGCTACGTATTTCCAGTCAGCACATCAGTAACTGGTTGCATCATGGGATCTGTTCCGAAGCGCAGGTGATGGAAACCTTGCAGCGTATGGCCGCCGTGGTTGACGATCAGAATGCCGGCGATGATGCATACCATCCAATGGCGCCGGATTTCGACAACAGTGTTGCGTTTCAAGCGGCCTGCGACCTGATATTTAAAGGGTTGCAGCAACCCAGCGGTTATACCGAGCCGGTGTTGCATGCCCGTCGACGCGAAGCGAAAGCAAAATACGCCAGTACTTAAAAAGCGGGGAACAGCATGGGCAGTCTCAGTGGTCAGTTTGCTTTGGTAACCGGAGCCGGTCGCGGAATCGGCGCGGCGACGGCAGCAAAACTAGCCGCCGCCGGCGCCCGCGTCTTGGTCAATGACCTAGACGCAGATGTGGCGGCGGAAGTCGCGGCCCGCCTCGATGGCGCAGTGGCTTATCCTGCAGATTTAACCGAGCCCACAGCGGCAGACGAACTCATTGAGTTTGCCCTGTCAGCTTTTGGCGGCCTCGACATCATAGTGAATAATGCTGGCTACATTTGGCACAGCGCTATTCACAACATGACTGACGAGCAGTGGGATGCAATGTTGGATATTCATGCCAGCGCACAGTTTCGCATTCTGCGCGCCTATGGACGTTGGCTACGAGGCGTTGCGGATAGAACCTCGCCAGTGCGTAAAGTCGTCAATATCTCCTCCACCATGGGTCTGCACGGAGGCGCCACTCAACTCGCCTACTCGGCAGGTAAGGCCGCGGTGGTGGGTTTAACCAGGACTCTGGCAAAGGAGTGGGGGCGTTTTAACGTCACGGTAAATGCGGTGGCCTTTGGCGCCATTGATACCCGCTTAACCAGCCCCTATGAAAGCGAGCCTAATATTTCCATGGTTAAAGGCCAGCCCCGCAAAGTAGGCTTGAGCATTGATCAAATTAAGCAGGCAGAGGCGGCCTCGCCGCTAGGGCGCATTGGCAGCCCTGAAGACGCGGCCAATGCCATCTACCTTTTGTGCATACCTGAATCGAACTGGATCACTGGTGAAGTATTGCTGGCCAGTGGTGGCGTACGCAGCTGAGACTCATTTGCACCGCGGCGCCGATAGCCCCTTCGGCTCCGTCGTCAGTGCGATTTTGGGTCGCTGACGCCCTTCGGAATGCGAATGTTGTCTACCAGCCGCAGCACGTCCTCGGGTACATCCGGCGTAAGCCGCGAGACGGTAAACGCCACCGAAAAATTCAGCAGGGCACCGAGTGAGCCGATGCCTTCGGGCGAAATGCCAAACCACCAGTGGTCGGCAGAATTCAAGTCCGGCGCCACAAATTTAAAGAAAACAATGTAGCTGAAGCAGAAGATTAAGCCCACCAGCATACCGCTGATCGCGCCTTCTTTGTTCATGCGCCGATCAAAAATACCGAGCAGAATGGCAGGGAACAGCGACGCTGCAGCCAGACCAAAAGCGAATGCCACCACCTGCGCCACAAAACCGGGCGGGTCGATGCCGAGATAGCCGGCAATTAAAATTGCTGTTACCGCAGCTACGCGGGCGTAAAATAGTTCCTGACGATCGGAAAGACCCTTCGCCATGGTTTGTTTTAACAGGTCGTGAGAGATCGAGGTGGAGATGACGAGCAATAATCCAGCCGCGGTAGACAACGCAGCGGCCAGACTACCGGCAGCCACCAGCGCGATCACCCAGGCCGGCAGTCGAGCAATTTCCGGGTTCGCCAGAACCATGATGTCGCGGTCCACGTAAACCTCATTGCTCGACGCGGTGGGTGAATTGATTACTGTGCGCGAGCCGTCGATGCGGCGTGTGTCATCGAAGCTCGGTTTGCCGTCGAAGGCTGCGCCGGGATGGTATTGAATACGCCCATCGTTGTTTTTGTCCTGCCAGCCAATAAGACCGATGTCTTCCCAACTCTTAAACCAGCCAGCGACCTCGGTGTATTGTGTGTTGTGGACGGTGTCAACAAAGTTCAGGCGCGCGAACGCCCCTACAGCCGGGGCGGTGGTGTACAGCAGTGCGATAAATAGCAGCGCGTAACCCGCGGATTTACGCGCGTCTGAAACTTTCGGTACGGTAAAGAAACGAACAATGACGTGGGGCAGGCCGGCCGTGCCAATCATCAACGCCATAGTGATGGCAAAGACGTCGACCTTGCTCTTCATGCCCTCGGTGTATGGAGCGAAACCTAACTCGACCAGTGTGTTATCGAGTTTTTGCAGCACCGATAAACCAGAGCCGTCGGCGACTTCGGCGCCAAGGCCGATTTGCGGAATCGGAATGCCGGTAATCAGCATCGAGATAAATATCGCAGGTACAAGGTAGGCAAAAATCAACACGCAGTATTGGGCCACCTGGGTATACGTTATGCCCTTCATGCCGCCCAACACCGCGTACATGAAAACCACCGCCATGCCGACGATTACACCCCAAAAGATTGGGATGTTGAGAAACTGCGAGAACACAATGCCGACCCCACGCATTTGCCCGGCAACATAGGTAAAGGAAATAAGAATCAGACAAATCACCGCAACCACTCGCGCGGCGGTGGAGTAATAGCGCGAACCGATAAAGTCCGGTACGGTGAATTCGCCAAATTTGCGCAGATAAGGCGCGAGCAGTAAAGCCAGAATAACGTAGCCGCCGGTCCAGCCCATCAGATAGACCGCGCCGTCGTATCCCATAAACGCGATGATACCGGCCATAGAAATAAACGACGCCGCACTCATCCAGTCGGCCGCCGTCGCCATACCGTTGGCAATGGGATGGACGCCACCCCCGGCCACATAAAACTCTTTTGTTGAACCGGCGCGGGACCAAATCGCAATGCCGATGTAGAGCGAAAACGACAGAAAAACGAACAGATAAGTCAACTGTTGGGCGTCCATATTAGGCATCATCCTCATCGTCGTCAGAAACGCCGAATTGGCGGTCGATCTTTTTCATCTTGTAGGTGTAGAAAAATATCAAGCCAATGAACACATAGATCGACCCCTGCTGGGCCCACCAGAAGCCAAACTTGAAGCCAAAAAACGCAATTTCATTAAGTTGCTCAACGAGCAGAATGCCAAAGCCGAAAGACACCGTGAACCAGATAGCCAGCAACACCAGCATCAGTCGAATGTTGGCTTTCCAGTAAGCTTGCTTGTCCATACTACCCCTCTAAAGTCATTGCCCTCGATCGGCGGGGTACAAAGTACCCGAAAGCTTGGTGGCGTGGAACACTCTTGGTTTTAGCTAGGTCAGCTCTGGGCATAGGGGATCGACCTGTCTTGCAAATGCCGCTAGCCTTAACGGCTTTTGGGGGAGCCATGTCTACACCAGTACAGCCGATTCGGCCGGCGGCGACGGTCATCGTGGTGCGCGAAGCGTCTTCGAGTTATGAAATCTTCATGCTCAAGCGCACCAGCAAAGCCAGCTTTGCTTCTGACATGTATGTGTTTCCGGGCGGCCGCGTAGACTCGGACGATCATCTGCACAAATACGACGCTTTTCGTCATGGGCCAACCGAGGTTCAGGCCCCGCAGGTCAAAGCGCTCGGAGACGAATGGCGTGGATTTTGGATTGCAGCAATCCGAGAGACCTTCGAAGAGGCAGGCTTGCTGCTGGCCTACGATGAAACTGGCGCATTGATTTCGTTCGACGCAGAACAGACCCAAGCGCGGTTTGCGGCCTATCGCGAGCCATTGCACGATGGAGAGATTTCGTTGTTGGACATCTGTCAGCGCGAGTCCTTGCGTTTGGCCGTGGACCATGTGCATTTTTATAACCGGTTTATCACCCCGTTGGGTCGGCCACGACGTTTCGACACGCGCTTTTTTATTGCGAGCGCGCCGGAAAGTCAGCGTGGCACCCACGACGCGCAGGAAACCGTTGACAGCATTTGGATCAGTCCGCAGCAGGCGCTGGCCCGTCATGCGGACGGTGAATTCGGGCTCATGAACGTCACGCGTATACAGCTTGAGTGGCTGTCGGAGTACGCGAACAAACAGGCCGTGCTGGATATGTCTGAATCCAAAAAAACATTTCTTACGCGGCGTCCTATATTGCCGGTGAAAGACTGACACATGGGATCTCGTTCATGCTTTAGTCGGCGGATGGGGCCATCAAAGAAATCGAATGCCCAAGTGAGCTGCTGTCCATCAGCGGCGGTTGACGCGAAACCACATGGACGCAACCCAAGGTTGCCGGTGCTTTGGTGAAACTGTGTACTGGGCTGGTCGGTGATCAATGGCGTAGTGGAAGTTAAAGGGTGAGCAAACACAATAACGAAACAATGCTGCAAGCGCTGGGCTGGAAGTCTTCATTTAGGCATGTTCGCAGCGCGCAACTGGCCGAGCCCAATCGTAGCGTGCATCGGGTAACAGAGGTTCAGCGTACAGGCCTTATCGTTGCGCCATCCTTTGATGACGAGCGCACCGATGTGCCGATCAGCGGCAAATGGTTTCAACGCTCCGAACGCGAACGGCCCACGGTAGGCGACTGGGTGGTGCTGGATCCTACCGACGGAACATTGGTTGAGGTGTTGCCGCGTAGCAGTCTGCTGACGCGTCTCAGCCCGTCTGGCAACGGCAGCCTGCAACTCATCGCCGCGAACGTTGATTCTGCCTTCGTCGTCACTTCCTGCAACGCAGACTTTAGCGTACCGCGGCTGGAGCGGTACGTATCTGTGATCTTGGAGGCAGGAATCGAGCCGGTCATCGTTTTAACCAAAATCGACCAAACCCCTGATTCCGACGCGTATCTGGCACAATTGCATTCGGCCTTTCAAACCGTCGCCTGCTGTGCGCTAAACGCCTTAGAGCCAGACACTGTGAGCGTTTTAGCGCCATGGTGTGGCGCAGGTCAGACCATTGCGTTGCTCGGCTCTTCTGGCGTCGGCAAGTCGACGATAGTCAACACGCTGATGGGCGGAGAGGTACAGCGCACTCAAGCCATTCGCGAAGAGGATGGCAAGGGTCGCCACACCACCACCTACCGGTCGGCCCATATATTGCCTCAGGGTGCGGTGATCTTGGACAGCCCCGGCATGCGCGAGTTCCAGATGGCTGAGTCCAGTGCTGGCGTGGCTGAACTTTTCGACGACATTGAAGCGCTCGCCGAGGCTTGCCGCTTCGGAGATTGTGCGCATAATGCAGAGCCGGGTTGCGCGGTCCAAGCCGCACTTGCCCTTGGCCAGTTAGACGAGCGCCGACTCGCAAGCTACAAGAAGTTAAAAGGCTAAAAACGGCCTTAGAGGAGTGCCCTATGGCGAATTTGATCGCCCCTAAGGTGAAACAGCAACCCGTTTCGGTAACCCGCAAAATGGCGGCTTCGCTGCCGGGACTGCGCGAAATCGCGCAGGCGCGAGGACTCAAGGTCCATCATCTGGGGGCCGGATACCCGCATCCGGAGGTCACCGACCCGCGGGGGTTCTTGCAGCATCAAAGCGACTATTTTGACTACGTAAATGATCAAGAAGGGCAAAATGATCCCGGTGTGTTGCCGGAATACCTGCGAGAGAGCTACTCCTACACCGATACACTGGGGCCCAAAAGTGCTCGCGAGACCTTCGCGCATGTGTATGGGAAAGATTGGAACCTAAATATAGACCCGGAGCGGCTGATACCTACGGTGGGCGCTTCCGGAGGCATCAGCCTTGCGTGCTCGCTGTTTGAACGCAGCGGTGAACCCTTGGCCTACATCACCGACGCCCCAACCTACGCAGGATTCACCGCGCGCGCCAGCTTGTGTCAGCACGCGACAATTTTCAGCGTAGAAATGGATGGCGAAGGCGCGATCCCCGAGCGGATGCGTGAGCAAATACACGCCGCGCGCGAGCAGGGCTATCTGGTGCCGTTTTATTATACGGTTCCAGACGGACATAATCCGGCCGGGTTTTCTTTTAGCCAGAGACGCAGACAACAGATCATCGAAGTGTTGCGCCAGGAAGGGGTGCTGGTGCTCGAAGACGCGCCATACCTGTACATCAACTACGCAGCGCCGGCAGATCGTGCGCAAACGTTTTTAAGCATCGATCCCGAGCAGACGATTCATCTATTCACGGGCTCGAAAATTGGTTTTCCTGGCCCCAGAGTCGGCTACTTGTACAGCGATGCAACCATTAAGATCGAAGGCGGAGATGAGGTAGCGTTAACCACGCTTGCTTTAACCGAATCTAGCGCAGATTTGTTGTTCCAAAATCCCGCGGCGCTGCGTGGCTTTGAAGCCCTATTGCACAAGCGCGAAGACGATGGCCAATACACCAAGCGCGACAGCATGTGGCCCTTGGCAGAAGACAAGCTCGGCGTGTACCGAGAAAACAGAGAAATACTGCTAGACACGCTAGAGGCAGAGTTAAAGGACCACAAAGAATATTTCGAATGGACTGTGCCGGACGGTGGCTTTTTCTCCGTGTTCACGTTCAAACGTGTTGCAGGAAAGCCAGCAATACAAACCGACGACGCGCTCATAGAGCGATTGGTCAAAGAACACGGTATTGTCGTCATTCCCATGTATGACTTTTACCCGGCAGACGCACGGCAACGCGATCCCGGAGCTGGCATGAATCAGTTACGGCTGAGTTTTTGTTTCAGCGAAAGCCAGGGCGATGCGCGACGCGCCGACATGCGCGAAGCGGTAGAAGCCTTTTGTGCCGCAGCAAAGCGTCTCGCCGAGGTGTCCTAGATCTACGGGTAACTGGAGCATCTCAGCGATGCTGAATCGAAGCCTGTTCGCGACACAAGAAAAAGCGCTTGTAGATCTATGCATTACGCAGCGACATCGCGTGCACAAACGCCGCCCTTGCTCTCTTGGCTGACTTGGCTTTACGGTGAGTGGAGGGTATTCAGCCGAACAGCCGCCGATATTCGATCTTCAAACAACGATCCACAATACACGTTAGCCCCTCGGCCTCGGCGATTCGAATACCACATGGACTGAAGACGCCAAGCTGCAACCACAAAAATCGTGCGCCAATGCTCACGGCCTCTTTAGCAATGGCCGGTACCGCACTGGATTCTCTGAACACATTCACCAAAGCAAGAGGGCCGGCCTCAGCCGCGGCTGTGGGCAGATCTGGGTAGCAATCGACGCCTAAAACCCGTTTCTCGCGCGGATTAACCGGCACGATCGTATACCCGTGTTGCAGCATTACCTTTGCAACATCATGGCTGGGGCGAGCCGGATTTCCAGACAAGCCCACCACAGCGATTGTCTTCTCGCTCAATGCCGCTTTAATGTCTGGGTCGGATTGCCATGGGCTTAGAGTCATAGGCTTTTTCTCGTGCAAATGCACTTTGCATCAACGTGTTTGGGCAATGCACACTAAGGCCTGCATGCAAGGAGTTCAAATTGAGCCGTAAAGTAAAAGTAATACTCGGACTGCTGTTGCTGGTGGTAACGGCCGCACTCTATTTTACATTCTTTACGGCGAGCATCAGCATAACCAGCCAGCCCGGCGATGCCCGCGTGTCGGTTAATGGCCAGCTCATTGGTACGACACCCATCGAAGATCATCGCTTAAGTCCCGGTCGCTACAAGGTAGAGGTGACCCACAGCCACTACCAACCGAAGATCGAGCAACTGGACATTAGCCTTGGCGACCACCCGCAGCGAGACTACCAACTGCAATTGGGGCAGGGCGTCATCGAATTTATGTCTAACCCCAAAGGCGCATGGGTCGAAGTAAACGGGGAACGTCTGTCCGCGGTCACGCCCACCCAGATGGCACTGACTTCAGGCAAGCATCGAATCCGTATGGGCAAAGCCGAGCGGCGCGACGCGAAAACAGACGTGGTGCTCAACTCCGGGGTCACCCAGCAAGTCAATCTGAATTTAAGTATGGACCCACATGGCAGTCTTACGATTAGGCTGCGGCCAGCCAACGCCGAGGTGGAAATCATCGGCACCGACATTAAATACAAACCCGGGGTGCGGTTGCCTATGGGTGAATATTCACTGCAGGTGAGTCGTGCAGGCTATGTTACCCAGAGCAAAAGGATCAACATTGACTATGGCGATAATACTGAGCAAATCACACTGGCACGGGGTTACGGTAAGCTGAACGTCAAAGTACTGCCGGCAAATGGTCTGATCGACATTACCCCCGCCGGCGGCGAAACACGAATTTACTCTGCTGCCAAGGCCCTGCCAGCCGGCAGCGTATCGGTAACGGCAAGGGCCATGGGATACCGAACCCAGACGCAAACGTTTAATTTAACCCCGGCGGGCCGCTCTGTGACCTTCAAGCTGGAAAAGCTGGAAGCCGCAGTCGGTGCCGAACTGATCGATGACTTGGCGATCGGCGGCACCGCGCCACCAATGGTCATAGTTCCCGCCGGCGAATTTACTATGGGCAACGCGAACGGCGCCCGGCAGGAGCGGCCAACCCGTACCGTGCAACTCACTCAGCCCTTCGCAGTCAGCAAGTATGAGATCAGTGTTGCCGAGTTTTTGCGGTACGCTAAAGCCACGCGTGCGAAGGTGCCCAAAAAGTTAGCTGCGGCCCTGACCGCAGAGGAGCTGATCAAAGACAGTCCAGTAGTCCACGTTTCGCATCCGCAGGCCATAAAGTACGCGGCTTGGTTGAGCGCCCAAACCGGCGAGCGATACCGGCTCCCTACCGAGGCCGAATGGGAATACGTTGCCCGCGCAGGCAGTCAAACCGCCTACTTTTTTGGCGATGCACCAGAGCGCTTATGCGAGTATGCGAATGTTGCCGATCAAACCGTAAAACGACGCTACCGCGCATGGACAGTAATAGACTGCAATGACGGTCAAGGCATACCGCGCAAGCGCGGACAGTACGCACCCAATGCCTTCGGGTTGTACGACACCCATGGCAACGTGTCGGAATGGGTGGCGGACTGCGGATTGCCCCAGTATTCCAACGGCAGTCGCGACGGTACTCAAACAGGGCAAGGCCAGGGCTGCAGCAGCCACGGTCATCGCGGCGGGTCATGGGACTCAGGGCCGGAAGAGGTCGCCAATAGCTTTCGCAAAGCCGCCCATGGCGGCAATGGCGACCGCGGCATTCGACTGGTCCGAGAACTCTAAGGCGCTGGCACAAAGACATAGCCGGCAGTGCCGAATTTTATGAAGTACATAAGCGGACAAAGCCTAACCTTGCAACCATCAGGCCGCTGCCAACCAGTGGCATAGGCGCGTCTAGACGCTATACTCTGACTACTTAAGTGAGAGCAGACGATATGACCTCGATCAATGCGTTCCGTGAAGAAGTCCGTGGCTGGTTAGAAGACAACTGCCCAGCGTCAATGCGTACCCCGATGGTTGCAGACGAACACCCAGGTGGAGGTCGCAGAGCCAGATACAAGAATGCAGACACTAAACTCTGGATGGACCGCTGTGCAGAGCGAGGCTTCACCGTGCCAAGCTGGCCAAAGGAGTATGGCGGCGCAGGTCTCAACAAGGACGAAGTGGTCGTACTGCAGCAAGAAATGCAGCGTATAAACGCACGTCCGGCGCTGGTGGGTATGGGCCTGAGTATGATCGGCCCTGCATTGCTGGAATATGGCACCGATGTGCAAAAACAAGAGCATTTGCCGAAAATCGCCCGCGGCGACATTTGGTGGTGTCAGGGCTACAGTGAACCGGGTTCGGGTTCGGATCTCGCGAGTTTGCGCACCTCGGCGGTAGAGGACGGCGACGATTTCATCATAAACGGCCAGAAAATCTGGACGTCGGGTGCCGACAACGCCGACTGGATGTTCTGTCTTGTGCGCACCGATTTCGACGCTCCCAAACACGACGGCATTTCCTTTGTGTTATTCGATATGACCACCCCGGGCATCACCGTCAAACCTATCCTGTTGATCAGCGGCTACTCGCCGTTCTGCGAAACTTTTTTTGACAACGTCCGTGTGCCCAAGAGCAACCTAGTGCATGAGTTGAACAAGGGCTGGACCGTGGGCAAACGCCTGTTGCAGCACGAACGCTCAATGATCGGCGGCATTGGTGGCGGTCAAAAGACCACCTCAATCGAAGAATACGCCCTGCAATACGTTGGCACAGACGCCAGCGGTAAAGTTGCAGATCCGGTTTTACGGAATCAAATTCTCGCCCATCGCATGAGCGACAAAGCCTTTGGGCTCACTATGCGACGCAGCGTCGAGGAATCTGCCACTGGCAATGCGCCCGGGGCGGTGTCCTCGATGTTTAAGTATTACGGCACTGAGCAAAACAAAGGCAAATATGAACTGTTGCTCAACGTGCTAGGCACCCAGTCCCTGGGGTGGCAGGGCGACTCCTTCGAAGAAGATGAACTTGGCACCACCCGTGCGTGGCTTAGATCAAAAGCCAATTCAATCGAAGGCGGCACGTCCGAAGTGCAATTGAATATCCTCGCCAAACGTGTTTTGGGATTGCCGGATTAGACTAAGAG
>DEBN01000130.1 GCA_002348825.1 Gammaproteobacteria bacterium UBA2955 | reverse complement strand
GCGTCTTTGAATGTCCGCGAGCATGAGGATGGCGAACACTTTCATTACCGAACGGTGCTGACCAATGTTTTGGGTATGGTGGTAGAACGGGTCGCAGAGCAGCCTTTGCAAACGCTATTACAAAACAGGTTATGGCAGCCCATGGGGCCTGAACAGGACGCCACCGTAGTGGTGGACCCCACGGGTTTTCCTTATATGGGCGCAGGCATGAGTGCCTGTGCGCGCGATTTAGCGCGTTTTGGCGAATTGTTGCGCAATGATGGTTTTTACAACGACCTGCAGATTATTCCAGCGGCCTGGGTTCGGCAAACCCGCAGCGGTAGTGATCAGCTGCGGCATCTGTTTGCGCATTCTGACTACGCGGGCATGATTCGGGGCGGCCACTACCACAATCAAACGTGGGCGGATGCTTCCGCGGGCGTGCTGTTGTGTGTCGGTATCCATGGTCAAACGATTCACGTGAATAAAAATTCTGGGGTTGTGATTGTGAAATTATCCAGTCACCCAGACCCCGCTGATCTAGGATTGTTCGGAGAAACTTGGCGCGCACTCGGCGCGCTCACTGAAGCCCTGTAGTTGTTGTTAGGACCTCAAATATGAACCAGTCGCTCTCTTTAGCCGGAACCCCGGCGGCCTCGCCTTTGGGCTATTACAGTTGGGCTTTTGGCCAAGCCGCCCGTGATCCGTTCTACATCATGGTGGTGATCTATATTTTCTTCCCGTACTTCAGCAGCGTTGTTGTTGGTGATCCGGTTCGCGGTCAGTCGCTCATTGGCTATATCAATGCAGGCGTGGGTTTCGTGTTAGCCGCCACTATTCTTTTTCTTGGCGCGATCGCGGATACGATTGGCCAGCGTAAACCCTGGATCCTAGTGACCTACGGAATCATTGCTTTGGGGGGCTGCTTGTTATGGTGGGTTAGGCCCGGAGACGCGGGCCTGTCTTTAAATGTGAGCATCGGCTTAATTTTCGTAATTATGGTGGCATTCGCCTACGCCGAAGTGTTCCATAACGCCATGTTGCCTAGCGTCACACCGGCGCATAAAGCCGGCCAAGTATCTGGGTTGGCTTTCGCACTCGGCAATTTCGGTGCGGTATCGATGATGGTTTTGGTGCTGTTCGCGTTTGCGCTACCTGGTATTCAGGATTGGCCATTCCTGCCAGAGCAACCGCTGTTGGGTATCGATCAGAGCGTGAACGAGCATGACCGCATCGTCGGCCCTATCGCCGGCATTTGGTTAGTCCTATTTATTTTGCCGGTGCTGCTGTTCACTCCAGACGGCCGCAGTAGCGGCGTGGGTTGGCGGCAGGCAGCACGTGCAGGTATGGGCGAGGTAGTGGCTACCCTGCGCCAGTTAATAAAACACTATTCCAATATCGCGCTGTATTTGCTGGCTCGGATGTTATTTAACGACGGTATGGTGGGTGTGCTTATATTTGGCGGTGTTTATGCTGCGGGTAATTTTGGTTGGGAAACGATTACCCTGCTGATCTTTGGCTTAACCACCAGCGTGTCTGCGATGGTTGGGGCCTATGTGGGCGGACTCTTAGACGACCGCCTCGGATCGATGCGCACGCTTAAGGTCGCGATCATTATGAGCGCGCTTATTCTGGTGATGCTTACGTCGATCACTCCGGATACGGTGTTTTTCGTTATCTCCGTGTCGTTAGAGCCTGTTTGGTCGTTTCCCTATTTTAGTACGGTGGCCGAGTTGACTTACCTCGCCACGAATCAGATTTTTGCGTTGTTTTTTGTCACAGGCCTGTCGGCGTCGCGCACGCTGATGGCGAAGTTGTCACCGCCGGAAATGGCCACGCAGTTCTTTGGTTTGTATGGACTCAGCGGTTCGGTCACCGCTTTTTTGGCGCCGCTACTGGTGGCTGTAGTGACCGACGTTTCGCAGTCCCAACGCCTTGGTTTCGCGTCTTTGGTGCTCTTGATTTTGCTTGGCGGATTGATGCTTGGCTGGGTGCGCGAGGAACAAGCCACGCGTGCCCCAGATTAACTGTCGCGAATCAGTTTGTGCGGACGCTGGCGTGACGGGTATCCGATGCTAATGGCAGCTCAGGCACGCCCAAAGCGCCGGTTGTCCAAACCCAGACCCGCCATAGCATGCGCTGTAAATCGTCATAAGGATCGCGACCGTGCAGCATGCGATAGTTGTCCACGACTAAGGTTTGCCCAGCGCGGAGCTTAAACCTAGGCGCCTCCATGTAGGCTTGGTCGATGGTGTCGCGCCACAACGCTATCATCAGCGCGTCGCGTTCGGGATCACGGCTGTCCGCACAGGGTCTTTGCTCCAATGTTTTACGCACCATCCTGCGGCCACGGCCGTTGTCCATCACAATCGGGCTTAGTGCCGTTTGCATTTGCGCCTCGGTCTGATCGATGACAACTTCGCTGAGTGCGTGACCGGCCCAGCTGAACTCTGGATGGTCCAGCAGGTGCTGACGCACCTGGTACCCATCGATAAGCACGCTTTCACCGCCGTTGGCGCATTCGCGCACGCAGCTCAGCAACATGTAGTCTGGGTATAGGTCGCCATAGGCGAAGCCATCGGTATGCGCTGGGGTTGCAATGTGGTTGGTCACTTGAGCGCGCGCGTGGTCATATTCACCGCCTTCAAAAACTCGGGCGGCGTCGGGCACCGCGAGGGTTTGGTCAGCGAATATTTGACGCGCCAGCGCTCGAGTGGCCTCGTCCCCGCATTCCGGACCACTAATAATCACTGCACCGTCTCGATCCAATAGCGGGTGTAAGTCGGTGAGGTGATCCACCAGTTTTGGTTCGACGCCGCAGGCGGATAGGTTCTGTTGCATGGGGGTCTCTTTGTAAGTTACTCGCGTGCCATCTCGGCGCGGCCTGCGCCGTCATGATCCAGATCTTGGTCACCTTCCAGTTCCACCGTCACCTTATGCAGCTCGCCGGAAAATTTGAAGGGTGATGCATAGTTACCCACGGGGGTGCCGCGATCGAAGCCAACATCCAGCCCTGACCAGGAAACCATTAATGCGAAAACCTTATCGGTCTCCATTTGCGCGACCTGTAATTCGTCAATCCATAGCGAAGCGACGCCCTGCACTTTGCCGTTGCCTCGCTTGCGCCGCCGCATTCTGAATTGCACCCGGTGATGGCCCGATGGGATCGGCTGGTCGGAGCTCAGTAGTTGATGGCTTCCGCCAATATTAAGGTCGTGAATCAAGTGGCCGTTTTCCAGGTACAGCGAGTACCCACCCGTGGCATCTCCATGGCTAATAAGAACGCCGCTGTCGTGGTCGGTCTTGGTGTCGAACTCAGCACTGATTCGATAGCTACGGCTGCGCAGGTCTGGGGCCACATCACTAGGTAGGTGACCCATACCCGGCCAGAAAGTGTAGCGGGTTCGGCCACCTCGGTGGCGCTCTGCGTTTTCGGCAAAGCGTGGCGCAAACCGGTCATCCAGGGGCAGCACTTGATTGGCCTCGGCTTGTTGCCACCACAGGTTTTGTAGAGCGTGCAGTCGCTCGGGCTCATCGGCGGCGAGGTTAAGCGTTTCGTTAAAATCTCGGTCGAGGTGGTACAGTTCCCACTCGTCTTCATCAAATGGTGTGCCCGGTTTGTGGTAGGCCACGGCTTTCCAGCCGTCATGAACGAGTCCACGGTGGCCGAACATTTCAAAATACTGAGCGGTTTTACTGGTCTTAGCGTTAGGCTCGAATAACGTAGTCGCAAAACTCACTCCGGGGGTGTCGCTGCCGGTAGTGGGCCTGGGTGCTACACCAATCAAATCAAGAATAGTCGGCGCAAGATCGCTGACGTGGCAGAATTGCTCTCGAATGCTGCCGTCTGCAGGCAGTTTTGCTGGCCAGGAGATCACTAATGGGTCTCGAATGCCGCCACCATGAGTGTTTTGTTTGTAACGCTTTAGTGGGGTGTTCGACGCCATAGCCCAACCCCACGGGAAATTGCTGTGGCTGTTGGGGCCTCCGATGTCGTCTAATCGCTCAAGCTTTGTTTCAATCGATTCCGGTTGGCCGTTGAAGGGCCCCATAGCATTGACAAATCCGTTGGGGCCACCCTCCTGACTAGCACCGTTGTCGGATAACAACAATACGAGCGTGTTGTCGGCAAGGTCAGCAATTTCTAAGAAGTTTAGTAATCGTGCCAGCTGCTGGTCGGTGTGTTCCAGCATGGCGGCATAAGCACCGGCTAGGCGCGAAAAGACGCGTTGTTCATCGCTACTGTGTTCGGCCCAAGCCTTAACACCGTCATTGCGGGGCGGTAATTGGGTGCTGGCGGGCACGATACCCAGCGCAATCTGTCGGGCTAAGCGGTCTTCGCGGCATTGGTCCCAACCCTTGGCAAACCGCACGCTGTATTTGTCGATCAATGGCTTGGGGGCCTGATGAGGGGCATGGCAGGCGCCCGGTGCCAGCATTAAGAACCAAGGGACCTGCGGTAATGCCGCAATGTGCCCCTTGATGTAGCCGATGGCTTGATCAAACAGGTCCTCGGTGAGGTGGTAGCCGCTTGCAAAGGTTCCGGGTGCTTCGATGTGGCTGTTGTCGCACACCAATTCGGGGGAGTAATGATCCGTTTCGGCATCGAGAAATCCGTAAAAGCGATCGAATCCGCGACCCAGAGGCCAGCCGTCAAACGGCCCGGTGGGCCCGGTTTCGGTAAGGGGGGTGACATGCCATTTGCCGACCATATAGTTGCGATAGCCGGCGTCTCCCAGCGATTCTGCCAGCGTTGGCGCGTGCTTCGATATCTTGCCCCTATAGCCCGGATAGCCGCTGTCAAAATTAGCCAAGCAACCGACGCCAACGGCGTGGTGATTGCGCCCTGTGAGCAAAGCTGCGCGTGTTGTCGAGCACATCGCTGTGGTGTGGAAGCCACTGTAGCGCACACCGCGGGCCGCGACTT
>DEBN01000111.1 GCA_002348825.1 Gammaproteobacteria bacterium UBA2955 | reverse complement strand
GCGAATACCCGTGGCCGGCGACCAAGGAAAAGATGTATGAGTACGCCTGCCATGAGGGCAACTACGCGTTGGGGGGCATTTTGCGCGGTGCGCGTCTGTTAGAAGAGGAAGCCCTCAGCCGACGTCAGGGCGAAGCTGCAGATTCCGCAGAGTAGCTACTGAAAAACTCTCAGAATACTCGAGAAATCCTTATCTTCGGCGTCCTCGGCGCTGTGACGCAGCTGTTGATACAACGCATAGGCCTGATCTCCCATGGGCGTTGTCGATTGCGATGCAGCGCCAGCGGCCGCTGCCAGTCCGAGATCTTTGAGCATCAACCTGACCATGAATCCACCGCCGTAATCGTTGCTCGCTGGCACGTCTGGCATAACGCCAGGATACGGATTGTATTTTTCCAACGACCAGTTACCGCCCGAACTCTTACGCATAATTTCTGACAATACTTTGGGATCCAAGCCATTGTTGACGCCCATTTGCAGCGCCTCGGCGGTGCCCGCCATGTGCACCGCAAGGAGCATGTTGTTGCATATTTTGGCCGTCTGCCCTGCGCCGGCGTCGCCAGCACGAAAAATATTTGCGCCCATGGCAGCCAATACCGGTTGCGCCGCCTGAAACGCCTGCAACGTGCCACCGCACATAAACGCAAGAGTTCCTGCCACAGCGGCACCGACACCACCAGAAACCGGGGCATCTAAAGACAATAAACCCAGAGATTCAGCGCGCTCGTGAACTCTTAGGCTGGTGCTTGTGGCCACGGTTGAGCTGTCGATCAGGAGCGCGCCCTTGGGCATCGCTTCCAATACGCGTAGATCGTCGATCAACAGGCCTTCGACGGCCTCGCCGGTCGGCAACATAGTTAGTACGATCGTCGCATCCGCTACCGCCTCAACGGCGTTGTTGGCCGGATCGCAACCGGCAGCGACCGCGCGTTTTAGAGCCGCTGCAGAGAGATCAAAAGCCCGCACACTGAAGCCTTTCGCGCAGAGGTTCGCCACCATAGGGCCACCCATATTGCCTAACCCAATAAAGCCAACTTTGTGGTCGTTTTGCGTCGCCATGATGCTTACCCCCGTCCCCAGCGTTACTGGTCGTTGCTGCCCTGCCAGAGCGCCGTGCGTTTTTCCAAAAACGCACTCACCCCTTCAAATTGATTTTGGTCTTCCCACAATTGCACAAAGCGTTGACGCTCGGCGACATAATTTTCGCTCAGCGGCTGTTCACGCGCCGCCATAATGAGCTCTTTGCAGTATCCCACCGCGGTAGGACTCTGTTTTTGTGTCAACTGGGCAAGCTGCAGGCATTCGCTGAGCGCACCCCCCGATTCGACCACTTCCGAGACTAAACCGATTCGCAGCGCTTGTTGCGCATTTAGTCGCTCGCCCAACAAAATCATTCGCTTGGCCCACTGCTCACCGACCAACCAAGCCAACTGTTGAGTGCCAAGCCCACAGGGCAGAAGACCCACCGCACATTCAGGCAACGCCATCTGCGCATGTTGCTCTGCTATCCGAACATCACAGGCCAGCGCAACCTCTAAGCCACCACCCATGGCATAACCATTAATCGCGGCAAAGCTCACGCCCCGATAGGCTGTTAGCGTTTCAAACGCCTGCCCAAAGGCCGAGGAAAAGTCTCTTGCAAGGTCCATGTCTTGATGATGAAAACGCTGCAAATCGGCGCCGGCGGAAAAGAATTTATCGCCCGAACCAGTCACGATTAGAGCTCGGTTGGCCGGATCGCTGTTGAGCGAAGCCACAATATCCTGCAGCTGCAACAAGCTCTCTGGCGTCCACGTGTGCGCGGGCGGGTTGTTAAACGTCACTACGCTTACAAATTCGTGTTGTTCAAGCCGCAACAAATCACTCATTTCAGGTTCTCCGTGCCATTGGGTTGCAGTAGCCGTCGGGCAATGATGACTCGCATGACTTCGTTGGTGCCCTCCAAAATTTGATGTACTCGCGCGTCGCGAAAAAACCGCTCAATGGGAAAATCACGCAGATACCCATACCCGCCGTGCAGCTGCATGGCTTCGTTACACACCTTAAAGCCTGCATCCGTCGCAAAGCGTTTTGCCATGGCGCAGTAGGCAGTTTTTTCTGGGTGGTCCGAATCCAGGGCCCAAGCCGCTTTGTAAACCATTTGCCGAGCCGCTACGAGTTCGGTCGCCATATCCGCTAAGCGAAACTGCAGGGCCTGAAAGTCGGCTAACACCTGACCGAATTGCTTACGTTCGGACAAATAGCGCTGTGTCATGTCCAGCGTCGCCTGGGCCGCCCCTAAAGAGCACGCCGCAATATTAATGCGCCCACCCTCTAAGCCTCGCATAGCGATCGCAAAGCCTTCGCCCGGTGCGCCAAGCAAATGGGTCGCTGGCACTCGGGCATTCTCAAAGCTGATGGTTCGGGTTGCTTGACTGTTCCAACCCATCTTGGGTTCGTTTTTGCCAAAGCTTACTCCCACAGTGTCACTAGGCACCGCAAAGGCGCTAATGCCCCCAGCACCTGCCTCCCCGGTACGCGCCATAACCACCAGCACGTCGGTATCGCCCGCACCACTGATAAATGCTTTCGCACCATTAAGTACATAATTATCGCCATCTAGTCGCGCCGTGGTTGCAATGGAGGCGGCGTCGGACCCCGCGTTGGCCTCGGTTAAACAATAGGATGCCAATTTCGTGCCCGCGGCTAATGACCCAGCCCAGTCACGACGAACTCTCTCGGTTGCCCAAGTGGCAACCATCCATGCGGCCATGTTATGAATAGAAAGATATGCAGCGGTTGAAGTGCAACCTTGCGCCAGTTCTTCGAGAATCAGCGCCGCATCCATGCGGGTCAAACCGGAGCCGCCGACTTCAGCAGGACAATACATGCCACAAAAACCGAGCTCGCCGGCGGCTCGTAATGTCGCTACCGGGAAGATTTTCTGTTCGTCCCAGGCCGCTGCATTGGGCGCCAATTGCTCGCGCGCGAATTCCCCTGCCACATCAATAAACGCGCACTGTTCATCGCTTAAAGCAAAATTCATTTGTCTCCTTAACCGTTCTTTAAATTCCAGCGCGTAACCAGCAGTCCAATGGGTACTGCTGACTGGCCGAAGCTTAACGCCTATTGCACTGCCAACCCTGCTTAAAAGAGCTGAATTTCATCGTTTTAATTTGATCAACCTAAGCGCTGTTTTTGACCGACTTTTCACCATCAGTGCAGCAGGCTCTACCGGTAAAGTCTTGTGCTACCCGGGATCAGGATCCTATCGGGCACAGCGACCAAACCGGCCCGCTATTATACAGCGGCTTTAACAGCTAATCGGGAACAAAATGGCTAATACTTTTCATCTTGCCGTGCCTGCGGGCGACTTAGAAGAGACGAAACGCTTTTACTGTGACGTCTTGGGTTGTGCCGAGGGAAATCAAGAACCCGGCCGATGGGTGGACATTAACTTCTGGGGCAACGAATTGACGTTACATCAGAGCGAGGAAAAGTTGTCTGGTGTGCGTCACGACGTGGATATGGGGCGAGTCAGCGTTCCGCACTTCGGCGCACACCTTAGCGAAGCTGACTTTAACGAGTTGAAGTCTCGAATAGACGCCCATCAGCTGGTCTATCTCGACCCGCCGCATCGGCGTTTTTTGGGTAATGAATTCGAGCAAGAGACCTTCTTCATCGAGGACCCTAATGGCAACGTTCTGGAGATGAAAACAATGGTCAATCCAGAGGTTTTGTTCGAGCGTTGACCATTTGACTCGGCGAAAAGAAGCGTTGCAGCCGCTATGATTCTTTCGCTCCGCCGTTTACGCGCGCGCAGTTCGCCGGCGGCAATACTTTCGCGCCACCCCAATGCAGCAGTCGCGACCCCCGCACCATCGGCTAGCCGCTAAGCTCAGATATCGGTGACTGGGATGAAGAAAATTTGGAGCGGGAAACGAGACTCGAACTCGCGACTTCCACCTTGGCAAGGTGGTGCTCTACCAACTGAGCTATTCCCGCTTTAAACTTTTAAGGCATTGCGCCATGGGACGCGAAATTCTATAGAAGTGCTGGTGGGTGTCAAACGCTATCCGTTTTCGACCCCCGGAGCTGCTAAGTGTCCTGAATTTTGGCATAAAGTCGGCCGGGTCTAAGGTTTTATTCTTGCTTTATCCATGCGCTCGCACATAATTGAGGTCCCATTAGCAATTATTAAAAGGAGGTGATCAGTGTTATCTATTGCAAGTTGTAGGGGTCATCTCGCGTAGTTGATCCTTAACTACGAGCTGCTCTTTATTGAGCGAAAGGGCCGGTTTTCCGGCCCTTTTTTGTTGGCGTAGCTTGGCCTGCGACTGCAATTTTGCTCAGAGCCCCATGGATTGCCAGCTGTTCGACATCACTCGACCTAAGATGCGACTTTGCTGGGCAAAGGGTTGTTCAATGATGCTTGGCTGCGGTTGGATCACCACAGTACGCTGGCGCTTATTGTTGTATTGAGGCCACTCTAGCCCTGCAACGCTCGGGTCCCCGTTGCGCGCGAAGTTGCTCCAAGCACGGCGCATAAACGCACCTACTTGCGCCGCTTCTGCGCCTACCACATCGGGTTGAAATGGCATTCCATTGCCAAACATTATGAGATCCAAGCCGTGAGCCGCCCCCACCTGCGCAGGCGACCAAGCAAAGTAGTAACAATAAGTCTTACCCGATCCGCGCAGCGAATGCCCTTGTGCCACACGCAATGTTGGTACGCGAACAAGAACATCACCAAGCATAGCCAATTCGGCTTCTTCAGAACTGAGATCTGGCCGCTGCTGAATATACACAGACAACAGTCGCTGACGATCTACATCACCGGTCCGCAAAATACCCTCTGGGTGCTGACGCGAACGACCACTCAGCCCGGTACCCTCTGTCGCGGTAAAAAATTTGGCCTCATCGGCACATGAACCGGTTAGATAGTCTAGCTCGAGCCCAAAACCGGCATGGGCTGCGTCCGCCGGATGCACTGGCATAGATTCGCCGATGACCGGTAAGTAAGAACTCGGCTGGCCAAACCCTAGCTCACGAATCGCCGGATACATCGCTGCCAACTGGACACTCGGTACGGATTGCAGAGCGGCAAGATCACCCGGCTCTATTGCCAGCTGTTCGAGCACAAAATCGGTTATGCGTTGTGCAGACTCTGGACGTTGCGCCGCATAAGCGCCGCTTTGCGGAATCACTCGATGCACCAAACCACGGGCTGCGGGCGTCGCCACCAACGCTTGCACTATGGCGGCACCACCCGATTGACCGAACAGCGTGACGTTCTCCGCGTCTCCGCCAAAAGCCGCGATGTTCTCCTGCACCCAGCGCAAGACTTGAATTTGATCGAGCACGCCCAGATTGCCGGGACCAACTCCGGCCCCCATTGCCGACTCGAGATATAGATAGCCCTCTGCACCAAGGCGACGGTTACAGGTCACCAAAACCACGCCTTCATTGGCGAATTGAGTGCCGTCAAACAGCGGCATGGATCCAGAACCGGTCATCTGCTCACCACCATGCACCCAAACCATAACTGGCAAATCCGTCGCACTGGGGTCCGGCGTCCAGACATTCAGATTAAGACAATCCTCTCCCACGACCGGCACCCCGGGCTGCGGCCGCCCGGTTTGCGGACACGCCAAACCGTATCGATTAGCCGTATAGACGCCATCCCATGACTTGCGCGGCACCGGCGCTTTGAAACGCAGTTCACCAAAGGGCGGCTCGGCGTAGGGAACGCCCAGAAAGCGGTGAACGCCAGCGGCAATCTCGCCTCGAATCTGGCCCGCTTGGGTCCGCACAAGCGCACCCGGACGAGTGCTACTGCAGCCATTCAAGGCACCAACGGTGGCCAAAGATCCAGCCGCTATTATGAAATCTCGCCGTCGCACGCAGCTTCCTCCTGTGGTTATTCCGGCTGAGCTTGAATCTGCTCCAATTTACTGCGCCAAAGCGGACTGGAGAGACTAATGATCACAAGCACGGAAAGCATGCAGACCCCACTGATCACAATGGCCTGCTGGGGGCCGAATAAATCCGCCAAATAACCGCAAAAGAGGGTGCCAATGGGGCCCGCACCCATAAAAGAAAACGCATAGAAGCTCATTACCCGAGCGCGCTGCTCGGGAGGGGCCAACTGCTGCATTAACGTGCGCGACATCGGCATGGCAATGCCACCACATATCCCCCAAACAAACACGAGGAACATGAACAAGGTTTGGTTACCGACAAGACCGGTACTCAGCAGCACTAAAGAACCCAAGGCTTGAGCAACTACCAAAGCTCGCCCCGCTCTAGCCACAAAGCCGAGGCGCAGCAGCGCCAAGATGCTGACGACGAGGCCCAGAGAGTTCAGCGCGTTTAGAACAGCGAGGTCGCCAGAACTGCCTGCGAAGACATCGCGCATAATCAATGGAAAACCAACAATAAAGGCACCCATAAAAAAACAGCCCATGGCTATGTTCTGCAACATTACCGTGCGCATGAGCGGATTGTAGATTACCGTGCGCGCGCCGGCACGTAAGCTGGCGAGCACATCCTCTTGGCCATGCTCTATCGAGGTTGCGTTTGGCGCTACTTCGCGCAGCTGCAAGTAGGCCCAAACCCCGAGTAGCAAAACCACGCTTTGCACCAATAGTATGATCTCGGCGCCCAACTGATCCGCCAATCCGGCAAACGAATAGCCTAAGATCTGGAATCCGAATTGACACAAACTTGCCTGCATGACGGTGCGCTGAACGTTTGAACCGGCAACGTGGTTTAACAAACCATCGCGGGCTGGGGTGAGGAAAGCAGAAGCACACCCCATCAACAGCGCATAAACCACCATTACGGTAAAACTCAACGCCTGCACGTAAACGGCCAACGCCAGCACCAAGGGCATCAGGCCAGCAAACAACTGCGACCAAGCAGCTTGGCGGCGCTGACCAATCCGGTCTGCCAAAACTCCAGCGATCAGGATCAACAACATGCCCGGCAACAGCAAAGACATCTGCGCAAGACCCACGCGCTCCGCGGGTTCCCGCAACACCATAGTCACCAGCCAAGCGAACACCACTGACTGCATGCCAAAGGCACCGTACCAGGCAGAGATCGCCGTTAAATAGGCGGTTTTGGGTTGCAACATCGAATGCGCCAGAACGACCGAGCGCGACAGTCTAAGAGAACAACCGATGCCACGCGAGGTCTATTTGTTGTCACCACGTGCCGACGTCGCTAATTCCTTGGCAGCCATGCATGCCTAAGGGCACCTGCTCCGCGTCAATTATGCAGTCAGCACAAATCCTTCGTAATCGTTTGCCACGACTTCATCACACTTTTTGCGGTATTCACCGACTCCCCCTACATAAGGCATAAAGATTCGCGGTTTACCCGGAATATTAGCGCCCAGATACCACGAGTTGCATGAGGGCGCGGTAAACATGGTGCCCTCGGCGACTTCATTCACATGCAACACCCAGTCCTCTTCAGCAGCCAAAGTCGGCTCGATGAGTTGCAGTTGGTGATCGCGCATATGTTCAATGCAATCGGTAATCCAATCCACATGCTGTTCGATAGACACCAGCATGTTACTCAGGACTGAAGGTGAGCCAGGTCCAGTAACGGTGAACAAATTAGGAAAACCATTGATCTGCAGGCCCAGGTAGGTTCGCGGCCCCGCCTCCCAGTGATCGTTCAAGCGTTCGTTATCGCGACCGCGGATGTCTATTTTTTGCAACGCCCCGGTCATGGCATCAAAGCCTGTGGCATAGACGAGGGTGTCAAACTCAAAATGTCCTTGGGCAGTTTGAATGCCGGTCGCGGTAATCGTTTCGATTCCGCCTTTGCGTAAATCCACCAATCTGACATTGCTACGGTTAAAGGTCTCATAGTAGTCGGTGTCGATAACCGGTCGCTTGCAACCCATGGGATAATCGCGCGGCATCAAAGCTTCGGCAGTTTCGGGGTTATCAATCACGCGGCCGATCTGTTGCCGATACATCTCACAAGCCAGTTCGTTGGCTTCGGGATCTAACGCCACGTCAGCAAACCGACGGATCGCAACAAAGCCTTCTTCTTCCACTAACGCAGCCCGCTCGGCTTCGGTGGTCTCCAAAATAGCCTCGGTGGGTTCTACGTTGTCCGCACCGCCGAAGCCAAAGCCATAGCCTACTATTCCGACTTGCGACTCGCGTTGCTGCTGTCTAATTTCATCGTAATTCTCTATGGCCTGCTTGCGGAAATCATCGCTCAACGGCCGGTTGTGCGCTGGCATGGTATAGTTTGGCGTACGCTGGAATATCGTTAGATGCTCCACCTGCTCCGCAATCACAGGAATGGCTTGGATCGCCGAGGATCCGGTACCAATAATTCCCACCCGGCGCTTGGAAAAATCTACGCCCTCTGCAGGCCAGTTTCCGGTGTGAAAGACATCCCCTGCAAAATCATCGGCGCCGGTTATTTGTGGCGTGTTCGGAACGGAAAGACAGCCGGTCGCCATGACACAAAAGCGCGCAGCGTACTCGACGCCGGCATCAGTGGTGACACGCCAACGCTGTTCATGCTCTTGGAAGTGAGCTGACTCAACGCGTGTTGAAAATTCAATATCACTGCGCAAGTCAAACCGCTGTGCGATGTGATTGGCGTAGTCGAGGATTTCTGGTTGCGCCGCCATGACTTCGGTCCACTGCCATTCTTGCTGCAGCTCGGGGGAAAAACTGAATGAGTATTCAATACTTGGTACGTCACAGCGCGCACCGGGATAACGGTTCCAATACCACGTACCGCCCACGTCTTTTCCAGCTTCGAGCACCCGCGCAGACAATCCGGCCTGACGTAGCTTGTGCAATAAGTACATGCCAGAAAAACCGGCACCAACCACCACGACGTCGAACTCATTTTCAGATGTCTGCATGCACCCCCCCATTCATCTGTTTAGTTAATAAAATTATGCGATGGTACGTGCGGCATGGCCACCAACACCGCGCGCCTCCGCGTAACGATTTTGCCAAAAGCCTGCGACTTTGCCCAGTTCACTATGTAAAGCCTGCTAAATTAGGTTGCCGAGTTGTCAGCACTGCCTCTACCCTGTGCGCATGCAAAAGATCAAAAGAAAATGACAAACTCCGCGACACCTACGCCACCCAGCAAACCGCGCTCGGCCTTGTCCGCGCTACTGCGTTTTTTCCGCCTGCGATCCCATTCGGCATCTTTTTTCAACAGTACCGGTCTCGCTCGCTCTTTTCGCGAAAACCGTCCGGTAAACAAAGACGGTGAGCCGCTGCCGTGGCTTAACTACAGCCTGATTAGACTCCTGGACGAGCGTTTGCGACAAACACTGCGGGTTTTTGAATACGGCAGCGGCTACTCAACATTGTATTTCGCGGCGCGAACACAGTCGGTAACCAGTGTTGAGCACGTTCCCGAATGGGTGCAGGAACTGCAGCCCTATTTACCCGACAACGCGATGCTTGCCACAGCAACACCCGGGCCGGAGTACATCCAAGCGCCTTACGCCCACGAGCCGTTCGACCTGATTTTAGTCGATGGACTCGACCGGGTTGAGTGCGTGCACGCCGCCATCGGCGCACTGCGTCCAGAGGGCGTAATTGTTTTGGATGACACCCATCGCCCCGAATATCAGCGCCTGCTCGCCCCGCTGCGCGAGCAAGGGTACAAAACGCTTACGCTGTATGGCCCCAAACCCACGTCAATTATCGAGGCACAGTCGACCATTATTTATCGAACCGAAAATGTCTTGGGCCTGTAGCTTTCCGACGAGGACAGCGAATCGGTTTGGCCTAGGAAGCTTTAACTGCGCGAATCGCCGCAATGCGATCGCTGGTGATGGGGTGCGAAGACAAAAACTCTAACAGTGTGCGGTTAACGCCATTTGTCTTATCGGTTGCCTCAGCGTCGGGGGGCTCTGCTTCCGTACCCTCTCGATGACTGCGCTCCAGCTGCTCGAGTGCCTGCGCAAAAACTTCGGGGTCGATGCCCAGCGCCTGCAGCTGCGCGACCGCAAACGCATCCGCTTGGCGCTCATGCTCGCGCGAGTATGCGGACTGACCGACGGCGAAGGGCAGGGTCAGCACCAATTCACTCACACCGCCCATATCCCCTGTGACGAAGGTCAACAATACCGCCCAACTGGCACTCTGCAGCAGTGTTTGTTCCACGTGACGCAAACGCGCGTGGCCAAGCTCGTGTAAAAAAACCGCGAGCAGTTGTTCATCGTCGGACATCAACTCGACGATCGCATCAGTGAATACCACCGTGGAGCCACTGAGCGTAAGCGCGTTCGGACCAACAAATGCGGGAGTACGACGGAAGTGCACGGCCACTGGCGGCGCATCGGCGAGATCATGTTGAGCAAAATATGCTCGCAACTGCTGCTTGCGCGTCGCGGGAAGTTCAGATTCCCTTAGCAGCGTGGCAAGATTCGCCAACGTCGTCTCAGCGAGTTGCGCGCTTACCGCTAATGGCAATTGGTGAGCAATCGATGCGCTTAAACGGGGAACGCCGTAGACCGCCAGCACTACCAGCACGCTCAAAGTGATCGCCAGAGCCATCACTACGCCGCTGAAGCTCGACTCCAAACGGGCGATATAATAAGCCACACCACCCGCGCGGCAATGAGTTGCAAGCGACTCCAAATTCACCTGATCGTCGCTGATCAGGTAGTCGGTAGCACCCCAGTGCACTTTGCGGGGCACCGAGCCTAGGGCAGGTTCAACATCCACATCTGCTAAGCTTATGATGCGCTGGCCGCCAGACCACGCTACTTTTATCGAGGACGCATCCAGCGTTACTTGCGCGGGCCAGCCCGAACTATTGACGCCATCAAAATAGGTCCCCTCGAGTAACATCGCGCCCTAGCTATATGCCAATGCCAAGATCAAAGGCTTCGCCAATCTCATCACCCAACGCGTTTTGTTGATCTAATTCTGCCGCGATAAAGTTATCGAGGTCTACCGCCTCTACCCACAGGTGAGACTGTAGGTAGCGCGCCAGTCTGACGGCGGCCCAAGGGTAGTAAAGTCCTAGGGTGAGCACGGTGAAGACAGCATTGGGCAACATAATTGCAAATAGCCCGGCGACCGTGACGTCGGTTTGCAGGCGATTACCCTTAATTGCTATGTTGTTGTAAACGGCAACGAAGTAAACGCTTCGGTATGCAGAGTAAATTAAGACATAAAAGACCAGATAGCTCGCTCCAACGACAACAAGGGCCAATACAGATTCGCCGAGAATGAGGGCGAGCACAAATAAAGCCACTCCGCCGAGCGTTCCAATCAAAAAGACAGCGAGGAACACAGCATAAAAATCGGCAGGTTTCGCTGAGGTTGTAGCTGCGGTTTGCCCGTAGGCATAGTGATTGAAGAGATACTGATTCTGCTTGTACCAGGCGTAAGGCATGCCGAGACCAAGAGTCAGAACGCCGAACAAGGGCCAAAACAACACCGTCTTATAGGCATCGGGTATGTCACCATGAAAACCGAAGCGGACGCCCCGCCAACTGCTCATCATCGCGTTAAAGCGAATCGCTCGCATTACGACAAACGGCATCACCAACATCAACAACAAAAA
>DEBN01000042.1 GCA_002348825.1 Gammaproteobacteria bacterium UBA2955 | reverse complement strand
CGCCTTCGCTGCTTGGATGGCTGCTGGCACCGCCTACAGCAATCATCAGCACACCTTGATTCCGTTTTATATCTATTACTCGATGTTTGGCTTCCAGCGAGTTGGTGATTTGGCATGGGCGGCGGGTGACTTACAAACAAGAGGTTTTTTATTGGGGGGCACGGCTGGGCGCACTACCTTGAATGGCGAGGGCCTGCAGCATCAGGACGGTCATAGCCATATGCTTGCAGCGACGATTCCCAACTGCGTCAGCTATGATCCTGCGTACGCCTATGAACTGGCGGTTATCATTCAGCGTGGCTTGCAGCACATGTTTGTCGAGCGCGCACCGGTTTACTACTACATTACAGTGATGAACGAAGCCTACGAGCAGCCTGCGATGCCTGAAGGAGTGGAACAGGACATTGTTAAGGGCATGTACTGTGTCGCCAAGGAAGACTCTGAGTCGGCGGTACGGGTTCGGTTACTCGGCAGCGGCGCATTGTTGCGCGAAGCGTTAGCCGCGGCAGATCTGCTGCGCAATGAATATTCGGTTGCGGTTCAGGTATGGAGTGTCACAAGCTATACCGAGTTGTCACGGGAAATAGATGACGTGAAACGTTGGAACATATTGCATCCAGATCACCAGCCACGCCGCTCGCATGTGGAGGAGTGCTTGAACACCGGCGACATTTGGCAGGATGCCCCGGTTGTTGCTGTTTCCGATTATTTGAAAGCCGTTGCGGAGCCTCTGCGGGGTTCGATATCGGCGCCGTTGCACGTACTGGGTACCGACGGCTTCGGGCGCAGCGATACGCGTCAGCAGCTGCGAGATTTCTTTGAGGTCGATCGTCGCTACATTACGTTGTGTGCCCTTGGCCAGTTGGTACAGAGTAATGTAATCGGCGTTGAGGCGGTGCGATCTGCTCAAACCACGTTAAATATTGATTTAGACAAGGCCAACCCGCGTGGCCGCTAGCTTGTCAGTGCCGAAACGTTTCGATACTGCGCTTTGCAGTAGCAGGAGAGTGAGCAGACTTAACGCATGGATGTTGTAATTCCAAGTTTGGGTGATATCGAGGAAGTCGAAGTCATCGAATTATGCATTGAACCCGGGTCGTCGGTGGTGGAGGGCGACACGTTGATTGTGATCGAATCAGACAAAGCGTCTATGGAGGTGCCGGCAACCTGTGATGGTATTTTGCAAGCCTATGCGGTGCAGCTTGGCGACAGAGTTTCTGAGGGAACTGTCATTGCAACACTAAGTGCCGACGCGACAGCAGCGCTGCCGGTTTCGAACATTAAAGCCCCAGCCGCTGACTCGCCGGTATCCGCAGCAGCACTGGAAACTGAGGTCGAAGTCGGTGAAGCGGCGCAGCAATCCGCTGAAGCACAGCTAAAAATCGAAATACTGGTGCCAGACCTAGGGGATATCGAAGACGTTGAAGTGATCGAGGTCGCCGTCGCTGCGGGAGATCGCATCAGTTTTGACACTCTGCTGGTGGTGCTGGAGTCGGACAAAGCATCTATGGAGGTACCTGCGGAACAGGAGGGCACTGTGATCAGTGTCGCTGTCGCTGTGGGCGATCGAGTGGGTACCGGTGCGCTGATCGCGACCGCCACAGTGAGTGCGATTGACACTCCCGCCGCCATGGTGGAGCGGGGTGCGCCTACACCACAACAAGCGGCGCCAGACGCTGTGCCAGCGTCAGCGCCGGCAGGAGTTGCGGCACGCCCCGAGATTGCGGCGCCCTCGGAGCCAGCTGCAGCGAACAACACCTCGGTCTATGCGGGCCCAGCAGTGCGCCGCTTGGCCCGCGAGTTGGGAGTGACGTTAGATCTGGTGAAGGGCAGCGGTCAGCGTGGCCGTATTACCAAAGACGATTTGAAGAGCCACGTTAAACAGCGCATTAACACCACGGCGGTTGAGTCTTCGAGTAGCGGAATTCCAGCAATACCCGCCGTGGACTTCGCGCGCTTTGGGCCAATTCACGAGCAACCCATGACGCGCATGCAGCAGCAAGTAGCGGCCAACATGCAGCGCAGCTGGTTGAATGTCCCGCATGTTACTCAGCACGATCTGGCGGACATCTCTGATCTGCAAGAATTTCGCCAGAGTTTGCAGGCCGAGGCTGCCCAGCGCGGTGTAAAACTCACGCCGTTAGCTTTTATCGTGCGAGCTGTTTGCTATGCATTGGCACAAATGCCCAAGTTCAACAGCTCGTTACACGCGGATCATCAACACCTGATCGTTAAGGATTACATCAATATTGGCGTCGCCACCAATACCGAAGAGGGGCTGCTCGTTCCTGTCATTCGTCAGGCCAATAATAAAGGGCTTTGGGAGTTATCCGAGAACATTGCCGAACTGGCCGAAAAGGCGCGGAATAAAAAACTGGCGTTAGATGACCTAGGCGGCGGTACATTTACTGTATCTAGCCTTGGCGCAATTGGCGGTACAGGGTTTACGCCCATCGTGAATACGCCTGAAGTCGCCATTTTGGGGGTTGGACGTCTGTCGACCCAGCCCCAATGGAATGGCCAGGAATTTCTGCCCAAGCAGATGTTGCCCTTATCCCTATCTTACGATCACCGAGTGATCAATGGTGTAGACGGCGGCGAATTTATGCAGCTGTTAGTGCAATTGTTGGCGGATGTGCGGCGGTTGGCGCTGTAGCTCAGCTAACCTAATTCGGTGAATTCGGCCCACGCCACTGAGCCTCCTCGGTGCTGTCGGCTAAGATCCTTGCTTGCACAAACAGAAAGTCGCTAAGGCGATTTAAATAGCGGCCTGCATGTTTGAGCGCGGAGTCGCTGTCGGTGTTGAGATCCGTCGCCGCTTCGATGACGCCCCAGACATTGCTTTCCGCGCGGCGGCACACGGTTCGGCATAGATGGCACTGGGCGTTGGTCGGGTTAGTGCCGGGTATTACGAATTCGCGCAGTGGCGGCAAAGTGGCGTTGCTTGCTTCGGTGGCGGCTTTTAAAGCGTCGATGCGCTCGACCATACTGGCCACTTGATACTGGCCTTCCATCGCCAGGATCGCACCGAGGTCGAACAGTACCTGCTGGACTTCGGCCAACTGGTTGTTCAATTGGGGGCTGATTTTATGCTGTTTTAATATTCCGACGACGCTCGACAGTTCGTCGACGCTACCGAGGGCGGTGATAATTGGATCGGTCTTGCTGACGCGCCGTCCGGTGCCCAACGCCGTGGTGCCGGCATCGCCGGTCTGGGTGGTGACTCGATTGATTCTCGACATGGGTTGTCTGGCTCCTTCATCAGCGTGCATGGTATAACGATTGCTTCTAAGTTCCAGTCTGGAGGACGCAAAACCATGCCGTCATTTGATGTTGTTTCTGAAGTCGACCTGCACGAAGTCCGTAATGCTGTGGATCAAGCGGTACGCGAATTGCGCAGCCGGTTCGATTTTCGCGGCGTCGATGCGAATATCGAACTTGCAGAGCAGAGTATTTTAATCAGTGCGCCGGAAGAGTTTCAGTTGGGCCAGCTCAAAGACATCCTGCGCGACAAAATGACCGCGCGTAATGTCGACAGCCGCGCGCTCACGCCGGGCAATATAGAAGGGGCGGGTAAGCTAAAACGCCAAACTTTTGCGCTGGCGCAGGGTATCGATAAAGATAACGCGCGTGAAATTACCAAAGTTTTGAAAGAGTCAAAGTTAAAAATCCAAAGCCAGATAAACGGCGACAAAGTGCGCGTAACCGGCAAGAAACGTGATGATCTGCAGGCAGCTATGGCGGCGCTGAAGGAGTCGGACATTGCCATGCCCCTGCAGTACAACAATTTTCGTGACTGAATCGGCATGACCGATTTCGCCAACCAGGAGCGCACGTTTCTGCAGCAGGTGCTGAATCAGCGCATGTTGATTTGTCTGTGTACGGGCTTCGCATCGGGGTTGCCGTTGTACATTTTATTTCAACTGATCCCAGCATGGTTGCGCCTCGAGGACGTTAGTCTCACGGCTATAGGTTTTTTCAATGCCATACAGTTGCCCTATGTCCTGAAGTTTTTGTGGGCCCCCCTGTTGGAACGCTATTCCTTGCCGTTTCTTGGTCGACGCCGGGGCTGGATGCTAGTGATACAGGTTTCGTTGATTTTTGCTATCGCTGCATTGGGTTGGTGGAAACCCTCTACCGAGCTTCAAGCGATCGTACTCGTATCGATTTTTATCGCCATTGCCAGCGCTACTCAGGACGTGGTTCTGGACGCCTATCGAAGGGAGATCCTTGAGACCGAAGGGGAGCTGGCACTAGGGAATAATCTGCATGTGCAGGCGTACCGAATTTCCTCGCTGATTCCGGGCTCTCTTGGATTGTTCTTGATTGGCGTTGTGGATTGGCATACTAATTTTGTCGTTATGGCCGCCTTTATGCTGGTCGGTGTTGGGCTAACTCTTGTTATTCGTGAGCCTGCGCTGGTAGCTCCGCCACCGGGTACACTGCGCGACGCGGTGCGGCTGCCATTTGTGGAATTTTTTCAGCGTCGAAAGTTAGCGCCAGCACTCGCGGTCCTAGCGTTTATGGTCTTTTACAAGTTGGGCGACAGCATGGCCACAGCTTTGGCCACGCCCTTCTATATAGAAATGCAATTCACGACGACGCAGATCGCAGTGATTGCTAAAAACGCAGCGCTTTGGCCTTCTATTATTGGAGGGTTAATCGGCGCGCTGGTCATTATCAGGATCGGAATTAATAGAGCGCTGTGGATTTTTGGCGCGATTCAGATAGGAACGATTTTCGGCTTTGTCTGGTTGAGCGGCGCAGGTCCGGATCCGATGATTTTGGCGATAGTGATCGCGGGGGAGTATTTAGGCGTTGGTCTGGGAACCGCCGCGTCTGTTGCGTTTATTGCTCGGGAAACCTCGCGTCTGGCCGTCGCAACACAGTTTGCGATATTTACCGCTCTGGCTTCGTTACCCCGGGTTGTGGCGTCTAGCTTCAGTGGTTTGATCGTCGATACTATTGACTGGACCAATTTCTTTTATCTGAGTGCTCTGCTGGCCGTTCCCGGCATGGTGTTGCTGTATTGGGTTGCACCTTGGAACGATTCAGCGCCACAATCAGAAAATCTGGATCACCCCCAATAAAATTCTTTGGCCACCCGGTCGCCGCTAAAAGTAACGCCTTCGCCAGCTAATCGTCGCCTTTGCTCTTCCATGCGGGCACTGCCCCGTGGAGCAATTTTGCGGCTGGCGTTGACCACGCGA
>DEBN01000132.1:5014-5904 GCA_002348825.1 Gammaproteobacteria bacterium UBA2955 | reverse complement strand
AGAAGACATGCATTAAAGGCCATACTAAGCGGGGGCCTGGCAACAAATGTGTGCCAGCTCATACCCAGCTTTGCTACAGCATGCTGGGACACTGCGGACGATGAAATGATCGTCCCTGGGCCCCAAATATTAGACACAGACAAATTAAGTGCAATCATCAGCCGATACATCGACGACAACAGCGAGGGCGTCTTTCAGTGGACCACAAAGTCGGCGCCTGAAGCAACAAACTCCCACATGCACACTTTAAGGGGAGGCGTTGAGAATTTCTTACAAGTAAGAAAAGACAGCCAGTTAACCTCCTGGGAGGCGGTGTTTTGGTTATGTTTCAATTGTCTCGACAGAGCCCAGCAACAAATGTTCGCAACCGTGGTGCCACGCTGGATTGAAGGCGGTACCGAGTATCGGGAAAATATACTCGATGAGCTTCTTGGTTATCGCCGAAGTATGAGGTTGGACGTGCAACTAGAAATCGGCGATATCATATTTTTTTACGCAGACTCGCACGTTGCGTTATCGTTGGGGAACGATGAGGCACTCAGCCTATGGTCAGGTCCAAACGGCCGCACTTCTTTACAAAGGACGTCTGTACAAGAATTATTCAGCTTTACGGAAAGTAACCCTGAAATTTACCTATCTGCATTGTTGCGATTATTCGAAAGCCTTGGTGGCGGCGCTGATCTGATTGCCGATTTAGAAGAACTTGGAAAGAACCTCGAAGCCGATAGCAGCATGCGCCCTGATGAACTCTTCAATAGGGTTGATCATTTGCTGCAAAAGCACGACGCCACCAAAGCTCTCACTGACTATGAGATCACTTATTGCAGGTTCAGATCCATATAACCGGAGAGGATTGATTATTGATTTAAAGATGATTGCGGGGGCCGCTA
>DEBN01000132.1:0-4629 GCA_002348825.1 Gammaproteobacteria bacterium UBA2955 | reverse complement strand
TACCCGACCGACGGGCGGTTATGGTGGGGCTGTCAACGCCGGCAAACTAAATCATAAGCGGTGCCGTTCGCAAACATCTCCAACATAGGTACGTTGTATGCTGCCCGCAGAAGGACTAACGAAAAAAAACAGCTCCGCGGCGACACAAATACCCAGTGCTGAAATCGCGCAAACTAACAATATTATTCTGGAAGGTACACGTCAAAACGAATACTTTTGCCTTTAATTTGAAACGCGGATTGAGTGTCCTGAGGGTCTTTCAGGCGCCGCTTGACTACAACTCGCGCCAACGCGCAACGCCGTCCTAGCGCAATAAGCTGCGTTAGGGTCACGCCGACGTCTGGCTCCTGTACACCGCTCAGTTCCCGTAGATGTTGCAGCCCGCGATTTGGCAAGGCGGTTTTGCGACGCGGCGGAAACATCGGATCCAGATAAATCACGTCCCAGCAGCGCCTCAGGTCGCGCATGAAATCCGTACAGTCACCATACTCGACCGTAACTCGGCCTAGTGCTTGATCGAGATCGCGCAACAGCAACCACACCAACAGGTTTTGCTCTACCATGGTAACTGTGCAACCAAGGTCGGCAAGCGTCATGCCATCGGTGCCGAATCCGGCACAGGCATCAAGGATACGCCGATGCCCCTGCGCGACTCCGCACGCTTTACCCAACTCGCTCAAGGAACCTGCACTAGAACGTCTGTGAGCGTGCTGCTGCGACGGCCGATACAGAGTTTGATAACCAGGCATCAACAGAGCCAGACCCAATTCATCCAACACCAAAACAGGTTCAGTGCGCGATGACATCAGTAATCCGGCTAGCGCCGAAGCCTCGATTTTCGAGAGGTCGCACCAAGACGATAACGTCTCAGCGCGCTCGCGTTGCAGTGGCGTATAGAAAAGTGGAACCAAGATTACCGCGCCGATATTTCGGCGCCCTGGCGTTTACGCCAAGGGGAATCGCCCTGAACATAAATCGGCAAAGCCAACTCGGGTGCGACACTGCGCCCCTCTGCATGCGCCGTTCTGGCCTCGCCAATCATTACCCGAGCGTCTGGAACCACCTCACCATAACTACGCGCTTGCAGGTCATCTACCAGCCAATCGGGCACAGCACCGATTAGAGCGAGCTCACTTGAACTTGGGTCATGGCGTTGCGCAATGTCCGAGAGCCACTCCGGAGCGTGATCACAAAGCTGATCGGGATACTGCTGTGACCATCGACCTGGGCCACCCGTATGCGCAGATAAATAAAATGACTGTGCACGACTCGGCACAGCACAGACAATCGACTCCACAGCTACAGGGCATTGTGCCCATGAACGCACCAAAATATCTGAACAGCGCTGCGGTACAACGCTACAGTTACAGGCCATAGCAATGCCCTGAGTCACTGAGGCAGCGATCCTGACGCCGGTAAACCCTCCCGGGCCAGCACTGAAACTCACCAACTCAGTACGTTGAATGGCTACGCCGGCGCGCTGATACAGCGCGTCCAGCATCGGGATCACTTGCTGATTATGGCGCCGCTCTAGTCGCTGAGTGTCTGCAAAAACCTCGTCACCAACGGCTAGCGCCACGCTACAATGCGAGGTGGATGTATCAATACAAAGAGTGACTGTCATTGGCCCAGCATAGCCAAGCATTAGATCTGGAGGAAGCACTGACCGCTATTCGTCAGCAACTTCCTGCACCCCGCGTACACGAGGCCTGCGCGCTCGAAGAAGCGCTTGGGCGAGTGATCGCAACGCCCATACATGCCGCGTTAGCGCTGCCACCGTTTGTTGCCTCAGCGATGGACGGCTATGCCGTACGCCAACAGGACATTGTCACCACTGCGACCTACTCGCTTCGGCAGGTCGGCACGAGTTTCGCCGGACATCCCTATATCGGCGAGGTGGGTCCCGGCCAATGCGTACGCGTCTTTACCGGCGCCGCGGTGCCTACTGGTGCCAACCTGGTCGTGGTGCAGGAGAACATCGCTAAGCAAACGGGCGATCAAATCACCTTTGTACCGCACACATCGACAGAGCATCACATCCGCAACATAGGCAATGATGTGGCCGAAGGACAATGCATGGCGAAACCAGGCGAGCGCGTAACTCCGTTTATGCTTGGCCAACTGGCAGCCGCCGGAATTGACCGGGTAGAGGTATTCCCTAGGGTTCGGGTTGGCATTTTTTCCAGCGGTGACGAGCTACGTGATCCCGGGACGCCCCTTAAAGACCTCGCTTACGGACAAATATACGACGCTAACCGTATGACCTTGGCCAAACTTCTGGACGATTTACCTGTCCAATGCGTAGACCTTGGCCGCCTACCGGATAATCCCAACAATATTGATTCTGCGCTGCAACGCGCCAGCGACAACTGCGACGTGCTGATTACCAGCGGCGGCGTTTCTGTAGGCGACGCCGACTACATTGTCGAGTGCATCAAACGGCACGGCGAGCTGGGATTTTGGCGCTTAAACTTAAAACCAGGCAAACCACTGGCGTTCGGCCGCATTCACTCAAGCTGGATTTTAGGGCTGCCCGGCAATCCGATATCCGCGATCATCACCGCGTTACTCGTAGCGCGACCCGCACTCGCGCACCTTGCAGGCACGGCTCTTCCTGATCCTCTGCGGATCAATGCAACCCTGACCAATCCTATCGCTCATTCGCGAGGACGCACCGAGTACCAACGTGGAAAATTTGAGTTCGCAAACGCCGTTTATACCGTGGCGCATACCGGCGAACAGGGTTCGAATCGTCTCAGCAGCTTTCGCAACGCCAATTGTCTGATCGAAATCGACAGCAAAAGGGGCGATGTAAGAGTTGGCGAACAGGTCATGATTCTACCACTGACCAATCTACTGCATTGACGCCCAAGCGCGTACCCAGACGACGGGGCAGGCCCCGTCAACGTTTTGGCGACATGTTGGCATGGCAATCGATTAAGACGCGAGCCCACAACAGGCTGATGCGATGACGCTACGCCTCTAGGTTTCGGGCAATCGCCGCCTGAATCGCAGCAACCTCTCCAAGACCGTCGATCTCAACATAACGGATATCGTCCTGACCCTGATAGTACGCAATCAGCGGCTGCGTCTGCTCCGCATATACAGACAGCCGTTCGCGCACTGTGGCTTCGGTGTCGTCGGGTCGCTGCTGCAACGGTTCTCCGGTCACATCATCCACGCCTTCCTGCTTGGGCGGATTGTAGTCCACGTGATACACACGACCGGAGCCTGGGTGCACACGCCGACCGGTAATACGCGCTACCAATTCCTCGTCATCTACCTGAATTTCTAGGACCACATCTATCGGGACGTCTGCCTCTCGCATCGCTTCGGCTTGAGGTATGGTGCGTGGAAAGCCATCGAACAAAAATCCGGCCGCACAATCTGGCTGTTGGATACGGTCTTTAACTAACTCAATAATGATGTCATCGGAGACGAGCGCGCCTGAATCCATCACCGCTTTAACGCGCTGCCCAAGCTCACTACCGGAACTGACCGCAGCACGCAGCATATCCCCTGTCGAAATCTGCGGGACACTCAGCCGTTGTTGAATAAACTGTGCTTGAGTCCCTTTGCCCGCACCCGGGGGCCCCAAAAGAATAATCTTCATCTGTAACTCTCCAATTTATTCAACAATCGCCGTCCCGCCCGCTTTGCGGAAGTAAATTTAGCACTCATTTATTTGTTCTGACTCATCGCTCAGGCGCCGACACGCGAGTCACGTCTGCCACGCCCTTTAACAGCGTAATCAGACTGATAACCTCTAGCAGCTGTCGCCCATCATGGAGTTCCGCTTCCAAGGTGATAATAGCGTGCTCAGAGGAATTACTCACCCGACCGGACGCTCCCATCAACGAGACCCGAGAGGCGGCGAGCAATTGCGTGATGTCACTCAAAAGCCCCTCACGATTATCCGCGACAACCTGTAAAACAGTCGCTGCCACGGATTCATGGGTGTCGATCCCGGGCAAATTAGCCTGCGATGCGACAGCGGTCGGGGGCTCCTGAGAGGCCAGCACGCGCGCTAACAAATCAATATAACTGACTTCTCCAATCGCCACTGCAGACAAAAAGATCCGCTCTTGCGCATAACCAGAATGCGCTAAGCAGCGACGAAGGAATTCACTGCCGCTCCCGGGCAGTCCGAGTTGCCGCTGCAGGTTTAGCAACAGTTCTCTACCCGACAGCGCCAAGTCTGGTTCGGCACGAGTTCGCAGATAGCCCACAACCTTGGCTCGCGCGCGGTGAGTAAACAATATGTTCAACGAGGGTTCGAGCCATTGGCGTTTGGGTCGCTGCAGCGAATCAGCAATCACCTCGACCTGCTGCCCCGTCTGCAATCGCGTTTGTACGGGCACCTGCACCCCATTAATAAGGCCACCAACACACCGCTCGCCGAGATCCGTATGTACTCGATATGCAAAGTCTAAGACCGTAGCGCCGCTGGCAAGATCCAGTACGTGGCCTTGGGGAGTCGTTATGAACACCCTTTGCTGACTGGTCTGCTGGTACAACAATGCGCTTAAATTAGCAGCGCCGCCAAGCTCGTCATGCCACTCCATGACTTGACGCAACCAATCCATTTTTGCCGCAAAGCTTTCGTCCTGGTCAGCCGCCTGCTTCTGC
>DEBN01000113.1:8913-12839 GCA_002348825.1 Gammaproteobacteria bacterium UBA2955 | reverse complement strand
TTGGGCAATACCGGCCGAAATTTTGCCGCAGGCATGAGTGGCGGCATTGCCTATATCTGGGATCCTAGCGGCGAGTTTGCGGGTAATTGCAACGCCGAAATGGTCGACCTTGACCCGTTGGTTGCGGACGACGACATCGCCGAGCTGAAGTTGCTTATCAGCAACCATGCAGAGTTCACTGGCTCCGCCGTTGCTACGGCAATACTGGATGACTGGGACAGTGCGACCGCAAACTTCGTTAAGGTCATGCCCAAAGATTACAAGCGAGTATTGTCTCAGCGCGAGCAACGCTTTAGCGCCGGCTAATAATCAATCGCTACAGAAAAAGACAGGTATCAAGAACAGAGATATGGGTAAACCAACCGGCTTCATCGAATTTCCACGTAACGCGGCACCGTACCGAGCGCCGCAGGAGAGGTTGCTGGATTTCAACGAGATTTATACCGACCACAACGCAGAGCGACTTAACACCCAGGGCGCACGCTGTATGGATTGCGGTATTCCGTTTTGCCAATCCGAAGACGGCTGTCCGATTCACAACCTCATACCAGAATGGAACGACTTAGTGTTCCGTGATCAGTGGCGCGACGCTCTTGACCGATTGCATAAAACCAACAATTTTCCTGAGTTTACCGGCCGCGTCTGTCCTGCACCTTGCGAAGGAGCCTGTGTACTTGGCATCACCGATCCCGCCGTCACTATCAAAAACATCGAGATGGCGATAATAGACCGCGGGTTTGCCGAAGGTTGGGTGACTCCGAATACACCCAGCGAGCGCAGCGACAAAAAGATTGCCATTGTCGGCTCCGGTCCTGCGGGTCTCGCCGCTGCAGACCAACTGAATAAGGCCGGCCATAACGTTACCGTTTACGAGCGCGCCGATCGCATCGGCGGGTTGCTCATGTACGGCATTCCGAATATGAAGCTGGCCAAGAACGAGGTGGTGGAGCGCCGTGTACAACTTATGCGCGAGGCAGGCATCGACTTTGTTATTGGCACCGCTGTCGCCGACGGCAGCAACGGCAGTATTGCCATCGACCAAGTGCGGGCCGACAACGATGCCGTGCTCCTAACTACCGGCGCAACCGTACCCAGAGATCTACCGATCCCAGGGCGCGAATTGACCGGTGTGCACTTCGCCATGGACTTTCTGTCGTCCAATACTAAAAGCCTACTCGACTCAGAACTTCAGGACGCAGCTCACATCTCGGCGAAGGGCAAAAACGTTATAGTTATCGGCGGCGGTGACACCGGCACGGACTGTATAGGCACCTCGCTGCGCCACGGCTGTAAATCACTGGTTAACTTCGAACTGTTTCCACAGCCGCCCCAAGATCGAGCGGCTAATAACCCATGGCCGACCTGGCCAAAGATATTTCGCGTCGACTATGGCCATGAAGAAGCCCGCATCCGCCAGGGCGAGGACCCTCGGGTTTACTCGGTATCGTCGCTATGTTTTATCGGCAACGCAGAGGGGCAACTTACCGGTGTTAAGACCGTTGAGGTCGTTATGCAGGACGGCAAGCTTGAAAACGTGCCCGGAACGGAAAAAGACTGGCCAGCGGATCTGGTGTTCCTCGCTATGGGATTTCTCGGACCAGAACATGCGGTCAGCGACCCGCTGGGATTAGAGTACGACGAGCGCTCAAACTATCGAGCCGAGTATGGGCAATATACAACCAACGTTGATAAGGTGTTTGTTGCCGGCGACTGTCGTCGCGGCCAGTCTCTGGTGGTGCGGGCCATTAACGAGGGCCGAGAGGCTGCTCGAGAAATTGATCGCTACCTCATGGGCACCACGGAACTCCCCTAACAGAGCGGCGCGCGACCACAGCGAGATATTCTTTAACTTGCGATTATTGTTGGAGCGTGGTGCGAATCGCCCGCTGCACAGACCTCAAGCGACGGATCCAAAATTGATCGGGGGCGAGGCTCATATCATCGGCCAAATCAGCGCGTATAGCCTCGGCTTTGCCCGGGTCCTCAAAAACGCCGTAGGTTAAGACATACAGCAACCGGTCCTGCCCTTGCACACGAAAGCTCGCGAAGTTATCTGGTTGTGACTGCGCCTGTACGAGCTTGTCAAGTTGCGTCCGATTTGAAACCGTAATGAGTTGCAGGGTGAAGGCCTCGGGATTCTGACGCATCAACCACTCGGCCTTACGCGCTGACTCCGGATGCACCAACCCAGCCAGACCCCAAAGCAGCAAAGCGCAGCCAGCACGACCTAATAGCATTGATCTACAACAACTCTCACAGTGGCCTCATCAATATCATCGCGCACCGCTACGTTACCGAATTCGCTAGCAACAACAAACCGCAGTCGCCCATCTAAAACCTTTTTATCCAACCCCATTGCATCGATCATCGCGTCTACGGTGATGATTTCTAAACTTCGTGAATCCAACTCAGTGGGTAGTCCGAGCTTGGACAAAAGGTTAATGAGTCTGTCGACGCTCTCTGCAGTTAAGCCCGCCGTTTGCTGCGACAATCGCGCAGCCATGACCATACCAATAGCTACCGCCTCACCATGCAGCCAGTGGCCATAACCGCAAAGTTTTTCGATCGCATGGCCAAAGGTGTGACCGAAGTTCAAGATCGCGCGTCGCCCGCTCTCACGTTCATCGGCACTGACCACAGCAGCTTTGATGGCACAACAGCGCACAATAACCTGACTCAGCACTTCTCCATCTTTAGCTAGCAACGCGTCACAGTGGTTTTCAAGAAAAACAAAAAGGTCGGGATCTTCAATCACCCCGTACTTTACAACCTCGGCAAGACCCGCGGCGTATTCTCGCGGCGGCAGAGTCGACAGCGTCGCAGGATCCGCGAACACCGCAACCGGCTGATAAAACGCGCCGATCATATTCTTGCCTTGGGGATGATTGACCGCAGTCTTTCCGCCCACCGACGAGTCGACCTGAGCAAGCAAAGTCGTTGGAATCTGAATGAAGTCGACGCCGCGCTGAAATGTTGCCGCAACGAAACCGCACAAATCTCCGACAACACCACCACCCAAAGCGATCAGGCAGGTAGAGCGGTTGTGTCGGGCAGCAAGTAAAAAATCCATTACCTGTTCATAGGTCGCCAGATTTTTAGCCGCTTCACCGTCACGCATATGCATAACATCGACCTGCAACCCATCCAGCGCCGCCATAAGCTGCTCAAGGTACAAAGGCCCGACTACATCATTGGTAACGATCGCTACTTGATTACCCTGAATGCACGCGCGCAGCCGAGCGCGCAAAGCCTGCGCGTTGGCAAGCAAGCCATCGACCACGATGATCGGATAACTGCGTTCCGGAATTTCTACAATTAACTCTTGCATATTAGGCCTTGCACTAGCCAGTAGACATTTGGGCGTGAATTTTCTTGGCCAGATGGCTCACTAATCCGTTAACACCCTGCTGTGCTGTCAAAATTTTCAGGTCGGCAATTTCCGCATAAAGCGGCTCGCGCTCTGCATACAATTCTTCAAGCACCTTGCGCGGATCATCCGACTGCAACAACGGTCGGCTACGATCATTTTGGGTACGGGTCACCAGCCTATCTAGTGAACTATGTAAATGCACCACCATGCCGCGCTGGGCGAGCCGACGACGATTCGTCTCGCGCAGCACTGCCCCACCACCAGTAGCCAGAACAATCCCCTCGCGTTGACTGAGCTCATCAATAACTTGTTCTTCGCGGTCTCTGAAACCCGACTCCCCCTCAACATCAAATATCCAGGATATTGCAGCACCCGCACGACGTTCAATTTCTTCATCGGAGTCAAAAAAAGGCCGGCCTAAAACGCTGGCCAAACGCTTTCCCACCGTGCTCTTGCCTACAGCCATTAGCCCGACTAAAAATATATTTTGCGTGCTCATATGGGGGCTACACTACTGCTTTGAGAGGTGAGTGCATAGTGATTGGCGTAAAATCGT
>DEBN01000113.1:7044-8549 GCA_002348825.1 Gammaproteobacteria bacterium UBA2955 | reverse complement strand
AGCAGCTCTGCTTTGAGAGGTGAGTGCATAGTGATTGGCGTAAAATCGTCAGTTCGGCGTCGCTTGAAGCATTGATGCGCTACGACCGGAGTACACGGTTGTCGGTGCAAATCATCGATCACACTTTTGCCATGGGTTCCGAATCTGGGCAAATAGATGCGGATCGATGGCGCGCGAATTGTGCAAACACCATTTTTCCCTAGTCATGGCTCTAATGCGTGGTCAAATACAGTGCTGGCTACCGACTCTGTTGCCAGTTGCTTTGCCGCGGACGCTTTGACGATCACCGGAGTAACGAACACCAGCAATTCCTGCTGATCGTCGCGCACAATACGGTGGCGAAACAGTCGCCCAATTATGGGCACCGAGCTCAGCAGCGGTGTGCGCGTGGTGCTTTGATTAAAGTCTGTCTGGAAAATGCCGCCGAGCACAAGCGTCTGGCCATCGGCAACAGTAATACGCGTCTTCATACGATTGGTGTTTATAGACGGCACGCCATTGAATATCTGGCCCACGGTATCTTGTTTTACTTGCAGCGTCATAATCACGCGATCATCGGGAGTAATCTGCGGCACCACCTCTAAACTCAACGCCGCTTCTTTAAACGAAGTAGATGTAGCGCCGCTGGTACTGACTTCCTGATATGGAATCTCAACACCAGATTCAATAAGTGCTGCAGCGTTGTCTAACGTCATAATGCCTGGCCTAGCCAATACTTGCGCCTCGCCTTCAGCGACCAACGCCGACAATTGTGCATCTAACCAAGCCGAGGCTCCGTTACGTCTGATGTCCAGAGTTCCCACTCCCAATGCCGTTGCAGACGCTCCCCCCCCAAGCTCGACGGCGGCGCGCTCCGTATCAGCATCAACCGCGGCTCCGCCCAGCTGCCAACGGAAGCCAAATTGCTCGGACAAGCCGCTATTGACGATAGCGATTCGCGCTTCAATCTGCACTTGGCGCAATGGCACATCGATCTGCTCGAGGGTCTTACGAACCCGCGCCAAGCGCTCCGGTACATCCGTCACAACTAACGTATTAGTGCGCTCATCTACCGTTACTCCGCCTCTTTTCGTCAATAGCCGGTTGCCCTTTCCCGCCATCAGACCCGCCAAAACTTTTGCTTGCGCATAGCGCACCTGCAGTAACACTGTCCGCAAGGGCTCGAGTTGCTGAAGATCTTTAAGTTGTTGCAGTTGTGCTTGCTTTGCGGCGGCAATCTGCGCAGCGGGTGCAATCAACAAAACCTCACCAATACGCTGCTCGGCAAGATCATGGGCATGCATCACCAAATCCAGCGCCTGCCGCCAACTGACTTTTTGCAGATTAACGGACAATCGACCCACGACTGAGTCGCTAATCACGATGTTCTGGTCCGTTTTTGCGGCCAATATCTGCAGCGCCCGGCGTACTTCTATGTCCTGAAATTGCAGCGACAAAGTCTCTTGCGCTAAGGCATTCTGCATGAGCAGCAGTAAACCGACGGCCCATGAGCGCCGATAGCGACC
>DEBN01000113.1:2192-6626 GCA_002348825.1 Gammaproteobacteria bacterium UBA2955 | reverse complement strand
AGTACGATATCGCCGCGATCTGTTTGCACCAGTTCGTAGGTCTTCGCAAACGCTGCTAACCGCCCTACCCACAACAGTTGCTGTACGGATACGTGTCTCATCACGTGCCTATCAATCGGGAACTCTAACCGATGGCTGCGAGCAAAGCCGTCCAGAAACGGCAGTGTATTTTGCGCCTCGGGCAAGGAACGTTGGCACTGGTTCGAGCATGATATGGGCATCAGCTGCAGATACAGCAGCATCCGCAAACCCGCCGTCCCCGAATCGGCTGGTTCGATCACCAACGGCGATCGGACCAACAGGTTGGTGCCAACGAGAACGCGCTCGACAAAAGCTGCCAATTGCGGGAACCCGCCCAGAACTTCGAGCAGCAAACTTTCTTGCTCCGCGACTTGAGAGACTGCAGCAATGCTCACTCCGGACTGTTCGGCCCGTTCCGCCAGCCATGGCACAACATCTGAGAACAGGTTAAAGATATAGAGCTCTGCGGCTGCCGGTGCCTGCGCCCATTGGGGTTGGCTGTGATGTGTTTTAAGTTGACGCTCCAGTTCCGTGCGCTCCTGGATTAACGGTGGCAACAGGGCCGCGTAGCATCCGAACAGAATCAATGGACAAAGCGCCAATGGTGCCCACGGATGGGTCAATAGTCCCTGTATCAACACCTTGCTGATATTCACTCAGGCCTCTGTGGACCGCGGCTGTATTGCCATCTCGAACCGCACGCCAGCAGAGTCCGCATCCGGCGCCGAGCTGCGCACATTCGCTGCAATATGCACTAGGGTCACCAGATCTTCGGGCAGTTGCTTGCGTAGCTGCGACAACATCGACAAAACGTCGGTCTGCAGCGCCGCGCTTCCATAGAGTCGCCATGCGTCCGCTTCGAACCGCAGTTGCGTGTAGTGCGCCGTTTCCGACCTCGTCAAACCTACTGCTCGCAATACCTGAATAAGGTGTCGCTGCCGGACTTGCAGTATCGCCTTATGATGTGCCGCCTTTGTCGCATCTTCAAAGCGCTGCAATCGCTGGCTCTGTGCAATCTCAGACGTTGCTAACTGCTGTTTGAGCGCTGCGATCAGTGGCGCATAGCTGTGAGCGCGCTCGAGGATCAGGTGTCCACCAATGAAAGTCGCCGTCGCAACACACGCGGCGACCAGCAGCCGCAGACGACGCAACCTTGTAATGGGTGTGAGGAGCAGATCGAGATCAGCCATTATATCCCCACAAGGCACTCCCTAAGGCGACACCAAGGCGCGGCTCTATGTCCGCAAGACTTAAAGAGGAGGCTTTAGTCATCTCAAGCAGACCGGTAAGCGGCGACAACAAGGTCACTGGGGCGGCAAACGTGTTTTGCAGGACGTCACATAGAGAGGCCTCTGCTAAACCTCCCATGACCGCTATAAGTCGCGTCGTAACCCCGTTCGTGCCGATCTGATCGAAAGTTTTTTGTAATTCTTCAACTACATAACTCGCTGTTGGCTGGGTGCTGGCCATATCGTTAGGCACAACGCTGTGACTGAGGCGTAGACCACCATGGTGAAATATGCTTATACACAAGAGATCTGTTTGTACGATGACTAACACCACCGTAGACCGATTGATTACCGGCCCTCGCCACAGCTGACACAACAATCGCCAATGACTTTGACACTCCGGTTCTACGTGCTGCAGCTGCAATCCAATGGTGCGCAAACAGCGGCGCGATGCCTGAATTACGTCCGCACGGCAGATCGCCAACAGCGCACGTCCTTCTGCTCGACTTGACCAAGCCGCTGCCGTATCCGCGAGCGGCCACGGTGAAAGCCGCGTAACTAGGTCACGAATTTCTGCGCAGCTTTGGTGAGCAAACGGAAAGCTCAAGGGCGCTAGCTCCATGGTTATAACAGCTTCGTTCGAGATGCTCAGCACAACTGCTCGGCCGCGTTCGCCTAACGCGGCATAACCCTGCCGCAGCACATCTTGCATTACCTCGCGATCGCGCCATTCACCCTGCTCGACCACTCCCGGCGGCAAGGCCTGATACGCAGCCCCAACAAGGCGAACCGAAGCGCACTCGTGCACCAAAGAAACCAGAGCGATCGAATTCTGTTGCACATCCAACCCTGTTATTGCGGTGTACTTGTTTCGCATTGCTCAATGGTCCCTGCGCTTTTCCGCGATGTTGGCGCATCGAAAATTCAGAACCATTAGCAAAAAGCGGATTGTGCTGTCAGCGGTTAATACCGGGTAACCTTGCGAGCAGGGTTCGGTGGGCTATCATGCGCAAGTTGTTGATTTGGATAGTTTGGTGACCACACGACGCCGCAAGCCTTACCTCGCGATTGCAAGCTTTGCTTTGGCATCGCTGTGCGCTGTCATCGTTGGCCTAGCGGGGATTTACCTATACTTGGATCCACAGACGCCTGCAGCGGCATCATATCGCAACGTAAAGCTCCAACAGCCGCTGCGAATTTATTCCGCAGACGGCGCATTGATTGCCGAATTTGGCGAACGCCGCCTCATACCAATTAAACTTTCTCAGGTTCCAGATCTGTTCATCAGCGCTCTGCTAGACACCGAAGACAAGCGCTTTTACGACCACCAAGGCATAGATTTCATCTCGTTGAGCAACGATACCCTGCAGCTGCTTGGCAGCCTTATGGGACAAGACACCGCCGTCGGCGGCGCCAGCACAATTACTATGCAACTGGCGCGAAACGTATCTTTCACGTTAGAGCGCAGGTTTCTTAGAAAATTCAAAGAAATGCTGCTGGCGCTCAAAATCGAGCGTGAACTCAGCAAAGATGACATCCTCGAGCTCTATATCAATCTTGTGCCCTTCGGTAAAAGAGCCTACGGTGCCCAAGCCGCGGCTTTAACTTATTACGGCAAGTCCCTAAACGAACTGAATCTAGCTCAGCTGGCGATGCTGGCTGGTATTCCACAGAGACCCGAGGCTGGTAATCCCATCAATGGGCCAACGTGGGCATTAAGACGACGCAACGTCGTGCTAGGGCGAATGCTCGATCAAGGTTCGATTACGCCCACACAGTACCGGGAGGCAAAGCAGCAGCCAATCACGGCTCAGGTATTTGCCCGCAGCGTCGATGTGCCCAGCCCGTACGTGGGTGAATGGGTTCGGCAGCAAGCGGCAACGTTGGTCGACGACTTGTACACAGGCGGCTACGAGGTGCACACCACAATCGACAGCGAGCTGCAGCAGGCGGCGATCACGGCGCTACGGCGCGGGCTCAAAAACTACGATCGCAGCCATGGTTACCGCGGCGTCGAGGGTCGCATCGAAGCCGAATTGCTTGCTCAGCTCACCTTCAGTGCTGATGCGACCACAGACGAAGACGGCAGCGACTCGGAATTAACGATATCAGTGCCGTCCGAAGTGGCGAAAAAAGCGTTGGCCAACACCAGAGCTTACGGCCAGTTATTACCCGCCTTCGTTGTGGCCGTCGACCCAGAGGCCGCGACGGTTGTCACCGCCGATAGCGAAAAACGTAGCCTTTCCTTAAAAGACGCGCGTTGGGCCCGAACCTATATCGATGTCGACACCCGTGGCCCCGTGATCAATGACCTAACAACGCTTCTGACCCCTGGCGATATCGTGCGCATAGAACCGGTCGATAAAGGCGATACCCGCCGTTGGCGCTTGGCGCAGCTACCCGAGATTCAGGGCGCAGTAGTCGCCATGGCGCCAAGGACCGGCAGCATAAAGGCACTTGTTGGTGGCTTCGACTTTTATCGCAATCAATACAATCACGCGCTTCAGGCTGCGCGGCAGCCCGGCTCCGGATTCAAGCCCTTCATCTATTCAGCAGCACTGGCGAACGGTGTTAACGCAGCCGATGTTTTTCTTGACGCACCCTTGGTGTTCAACGACGTCAACCTAGAATCGCAGTACCGCCCTGAGAATGACAACAATCGCTATAACGGTCCCACCCGTTTGCGCGAGGCGTTGTATCGCTCGATTAATCTGGTTTCGATGCGGGTGCTGCTGAAGATTGGCGCCGGGAAAGTCATCGACCATGTCGGGAATTTCGGTTTCGATACCCGCAGCTTCCCCCGCAACACCCAGTTGGCTATAGGTGGTGGCACAATGACCGTATCGCCCTTGGACATGTCGCGCGCCTATGCCGTGCTCGCTAACGGCGGGCATCTAGTGGACGCAAACGTGATTGATCGTATCGTCGATCAACAGGGGCGAACAATCTATCAACCCGCGCGAGTCGAGGTCTGTCGAGACTGTGATGCGGAACCACAAGAAATTGAGAACGCCGAGACGACTGCGCAGCAGACCGATACGTTTGTAGAGCCTTCGGGGCTCGAAGAATTTGCAGCAGACTTGCCTGCAACCGAAAACCTGCGGGAAATCATTTCCGCGCGCCAGGTAATAGATGAACGCAACGCTTTCATCATGGATTCAATGCTTAAAGATGTGATCAAGCG
>DEBN01000113.1:0-1797 GCA_002348825.1 Gammaproteobacteria bacterium UBA2955 | reverse complement strand
ACGACCAATGACGCCGAAGACACCTGGTTCAATGGCTACAATCAGGATTTGGTCGCCAGCGTGTGGGTTGGCTTCAGCAATCAAGCGCCACTTGGCGCTAACGCCTATGGGTCTAATACGCCGTTGCCGATCTGGATTGATTTTATGCGCCAAGCCTTGGCAGACAGCGAATCTGCAACGCCGTATCAGCCGCCAGGCATAGCAACAATGAAGATCGATCCACAAACGGGGCAGGCCGCTCCGCCCGACGATCGCAATGCCATCTTCGAATTCTTTTTCGCCGAGCAGGCACCCAACTCCCCCAGCGATATAGACGGTCGCAGCGATGCCGATGAAACGATAAAAGCGGTAGATCTGTTCTGATTCGACCTACCTAACGAACCAATTTAATCAAGTCGCCGGCTCTGGGTTCGCCGTTGGGGTAATGGCCGTTGATCACTCGCAATAACTGCTCCGCATTCTGTCGAATCGGCACGGTGCGCGATAATTTGGCGTAAGTATCGCCTGGGTTTGCCATAACCAAATGCAGTTGCTGCTTATTTATAAGCCGTAAGTCATCTGCAGTCATGGCACGCGTGGACATCACCATGTCCTCAAAATCCTTAGCAAATTGCTCGGGCGATCCGGGCTTGTCGATTTCTCCATTAAAAACATAGACCCCACCGTCTTTGTACAGCACCGCGATCTTGCGCAATGCCTTTTTCTCGTCTGTGACCTTAATCGTCGCGATATATCCAGAATAAGGGCCTGCCTGAATAACCTCGCCATCCACTAGATCATCGCGCTTTAAGGTATCTGTTAGATATTGTTGCGGTGTCTGCTCTTCGGTGGGCAACGCGGTTCTGCGCGCGCTCATTCGTGCGGCCTCTTTGTCGCTGCGCGCAAATACCTCTGTCGGTGTCGCTCGAATATCCCAGTTCTTCGGAAAAGCAATGCTCAGACGCAGCGCACCGTGGTAATAAACGCCATCTTTAACCACCCCTGTTGCACTGTCATCACCGAAGCGCAAACCCTCCAGCATTTGATGAAAGTCGCGCAGCGGCTCATTCAATTGCTCAGGCGCCAAATGCTGAGATTGTCGCACCAACTCGTGTAGCCGCTTCTGGTGCGCTGGGTGACTGCCCAACATGCCGTGATAAACGGTGGGGCTATTATTTACCGCCTTCTGATAGTTATCGTGATCGCGCAGCATCTGAATGCTGTCCAACAAAGCGGTGGGGTTGTACCCTGTTTTTAATACCACCTCAGCGCCAAACTCATCCGCCTCCAGCTCGTGCTTGCGCCCATACCCGGCAATCGCCGTTTGGGTCACGGCGTTAGCCAGCCCTATGGTCGATGACGAACCGGTGGCAAAAGCCCCGACGATTCCGAGTACTTTGCCTAGTCGTTGTTTACTTACCGCGCTGCGCGAGTGTTCCCCCACAACGTGACCAATCTCATGCCCTAGCACCGCAGCCAATTCATCCTCACTGTTGAAAAAAGCGAGAATCCCTCGAGTTACGAAGATGTAGGCATCCGGCGTCGCCCACGCATTAACAACCGGTTGGTCCACCACCACGAAAGTATAGGTGCGTCCCGCATGCGGCGATTGTGCAAGCAGCCGTTCGCCCACCTCAGTAACATAATCCTGCCACTCCTGATCCGGGTAAATAATGCCTTTTTCAAGGAACTCGTTATACATTTCCGCTCCCGGACCCGCCTGCACGGGACAGGACAGCACACACCACAACGCGAAAGAACCAGCCGTGCACGCCGCGCGTGGGCGCCACGACAGGGTGTCTTTTAGGTACTGGAAAA
>DEBN01000104.1 GCA_002348825.1 Gammaproteobacteria bacterium UBA2955 | reverse complement strand
CACTGCAAATTCAGCCGCTGCAACCTCGCCGGAGGTCGACGCCGATTCGTTTGGCCTCTCCATCGGCACCTCGGCCCCATCGCCGTTCGCTTGATTCGTCGAGGCCAGATTCACTGACTCATCGTCCACTAAAACTGGGGCATCACTTCGCGACTCGGGAGTCGCGTCGACTGGTGCAGGAACTATTGTTGTTGCCGGGACTGCGTCGGGCGCTGCAACGACGGTCGCCTCGGTGCCCGCTGCCACTAATGATGAACTTTCGGGCTCACCAAGCTCGTCAGCACCACCTGCAGATAGGGTTTCGCGTGCCGGCTCGACTTTTTGAGCCTCTATGGAGGCGCGAACACTCTCGATCGGCTGAGATGTCGGTCGAGGAATATCTTCAAAAAAGCTTAAAAACAGCACCAATGCCAAACAGCCAACGGCAACATAACCCCACTGTTTTAAAGTCAGGCTCAGCGGCATTTTATTTACATAGTGACGAGGCTCTGGCTCGGTGATATTGCCGCCGAGAGGCGGCTCATCGGAATCTTCCTGCGATGCGGTGTATCTGCGTATCAATTCGTCGGCATCAAGTCCCAGCATCTTGGCGTAGGCGCGCACATATCCATTGACGTAAACGCGACCGGGCAAACTCTCGTAATCGTCGGCTTCAAGCGCCTCGATCGTACGCAGTGTCAAATTCAGTAGATCGGCGGCCTCGATAGGCGAAATACCTAACGCTTGTCGTGCCTCGCTAAAGGTCGCGCCAACTGTCGGCTGATTTGGGCTATCTGATTGCACTTAACTGACTCTCTTTAACATCCGTTGCATTTAAGGTCTTGGCCGGCAATCACCCCGATTGACCTTATCGAACAACCACGGGTTGCGCCGTTGCAAGCCGCGCCAAATACTGGCTCTGGCGTCGAGTTCGATCATGCACCTGCCCTACCAACTGCCCGCATGCAGCGTCGATGTCCTCCCCTCGGGTCGTTCTCACCATAGTCGTGTATCCGCGCTGCATCAAAACGGTTTGAAATTGCTCGATATCTGCCTCGTGAGGCCGCTCATAACCTGATCCCGGAAACGGGTTAAACGGAATCAGATTAATCTTGCATCTTAGCGATTGAAGCAATTCAGCTAACTGTCGGGCATGCTCAGGCTGATCGTTTATCCCTCGTAATAGAGTGTATTCGATGACCAGCTTGCGCGCCGGTCCCAATTTTTCGACGTAATCCGTGCAGGCGCGTAGCAATTGCTCGATGGAATATTTACGGTTTATCGGCATCAGTTCATCGCGCAACGCGTCGTTGGGCGCATGCAGTGAGATCGCCAGCGCGACATCTGAAACTTCACCCAATTTATCAATGCCGGGCACTACCCCGGAGGTGCTAATCGTGACGCGTCGCTTACTCAAGCCGAAGGCATGATCGTCTTTCATCACGTTTGTCGCCGCGACAACGGCATCGAAATTCAACAGCGGCTCGCCCATCCCCATCAAAACCACATTAGTAACCCGCTCGCCGCGAGATTGCAGCGCTTGATTTGCCAAAATCATTTGCCCGACGATATCTGCCGCCGCCAGATTACCATTGAATCCCTGCTTACCGGTGGAACAAAAGCTGCAGTCCAGTACGCAACCGATCTGCGACGATACACAGAGCGTATTTCGTCCTTTTTCAGGAATCAGCACGGTTTCGATAAGGTCGCCACTATCAACACGCAACAACCATTTCACGGTACCGTCTTGCGAATTCAGTCGTCGCTCTACCGCCGGCAGCGCAAACTGGCAATGCGCCGCCAACCATTCTCGCATGCGCAGCGGCAAGTCGGTCATAGCAGCAAAATCCGTCTGTCCTTGATGATAGACCCACTTCATGAGCTGGCGACCACGAAACGCCTGCAGCCCCTGCTCAACAAACAGATTTTCCAGCTGAGCACGGTCAAAGCCGTAAAGGTTCTGCAGGTCGGGCATATTTATTAGCCGTCGCGGTCTTGGATTTCGTCAGCACCGAAGAAAAATGCGATTTCCCGCGCCGCGGATTCCGGAGCGTCGGAACCATGAACCGCATTAGCATCGATGGACTCGGCAAAATCTGCGCGAATAGTTCCTGGCGCAGCTTCTTTTGGGTTTGTGGCACCCATCAACCGGCGATTGGTAGCTATCGCGTCCTCCCCCTCCAGCACCTGGACCATAACCGGGCCCGATCGCATATAGCTGCACAGGTCTGCAAAAAACGCTTTCCCGTCGTGTTCGGCATAAAAACCCGCGGCCTGCTCCTCGCTCAGTCGGAGCATCTTTGCAGCGACGATGCGCAATCCGCCTTTTTCGAAGCGCGAATATATCTCACCGATCAGGTTTCGCCGAACAGCGTCTGGTTTAACGATTGAGAAGGTACGTTCCACAGCCATAGAGATCTCCAACGAGGCTCAATCACATGACCGAATGGAGGGTCTATGTGACTAATTTTTAAGACAAAACTGCGAGCTTATTACGGTACGGCAGTCATAGAGGGCGCACATTATACGCATGCTTAAGAGCCACGCAATCGACCAACAGTCGTCGCCAATTGCGCGGCGGCGGCGTCGACATCGGCAACATCGGTAAAACGCCCAAAGCTAAATCGCAGCGAGGCGTGGGCCAGTTCATCGGCGATTCCTAACCCACGTAATACAAAGGATGGCTCGACGCTGGCCGAGGTACACGCGGAGCCACTGGACACCGCCAAACCTGGCAGCGCCAATAGCAGAGTCTCACCGTCGACGCCTGCGAACCCGACGTTTACGATGCCGGGAACATGATCCTCGGGGTGAGTGTGCACGAACGTGTCGGGCATCTGTCTGACATGGCTAAGAAAGCGCTCGCGTAGCGCCGATAAATGAACTCGTTCGGTATCCATGTGCTCTATCATGAGCTGCGCGGCCGCACCCAGCCCAACGATTTGCTGCGCCGGTAGGGTTCCAGAGCGCATACCCATCTCATGACCGCCGCCATGCATCTGCGGCGCCAAACGCAACCCTTGGCTACGCCGCACATACAGCGCGCCGATGCCTTTGGGTCCATAAATTTTGTGCCCAGACAGGGACAACAAATCAATGTGCATCGCCTCTACATCGATCGGAACTTTGCCAAAACTCTGGGCTGCATCGGTATGAAATAGCACCCCGTTGGCACGACAAACTTCACCGATCGGACGCAAATCATTGGCGGTTCCCAATTCGTTGTTCACCTGCATGATCGACACCATCAGAGTGTCCTCGCGCAATGCCTCACGCACCTGTTCTGCGGAGGTACGACCCCATGCATCCGGGGCTAAATAAGTCACCTCGAAGCCCTGCTGCTGCAGGAACCCGCAACAATCCAGAACGGCTTTGTGCTCTATCGAACTCGTCACTATGTGCCGGCGCGACGCTTCGAATGCCGCTCCCTTGATCGCTAGGTTATCCGACTCGGTCGCCCCCGAAGTCCAGACGATTTCGCGCGGATCGGCATTAATGGCTTCGGCAATTTGTACTCTCGCAGACTCAACGGCTTCCTCTGCCTGCCAGCCATAGGCGTGCGACCGAGACGCGGGATTACCAAAATCGCCGTCTATGGACATATGCGCCACCATGCGGTCGATGACACGCGCGTCCACGGGCGTTGTGGCTGCGTAATCTAGGTATATCGGTGTGGGCATCTGGAGCGCCTGATTAAAACGCTAGTAGTATATAAATCTGCAGCGCGCACCGATAGGCACCGCGATTGAGACAAAGATGGGTTCGAGCGCGGCTAGCTGCGCAGCAAGTGAATCGCAGCTGGGTGCTGTTGCGCGTGTTCCCGCAGTTTTTGCAGCCAAGCAGTGATGTCTTCCCAAGCCTCAATATCTTTCTTTACCTGTGAGTAGGGCATTTCGTGAATGCCCAAACCGAACTCAAAGGCTTTCGTGTAATTCTGCGAATCTCGCAGCGTAGCGATCAAGGGAATATCTAAGCTCCCGAGAAACTTCTGCAATTTTGTATAGACCAATGTATTGGTTCGCACGCGATTCGCGACTATGCCAATCTTTCGATCCGGCCGCCGGATTTTCGCCACCAACAGTAAGTCAGAGATGCATTTCATTGCCGCATGAATGTCAATGTCTGAGGGCATAACCGGGATTAAAATAGCATCCGCGCCTCGCGTTGCGCTGACCAGATCCGAGCGTGACAAAGACGCCGGCGTGTCGATTACTGCTAGGTCGCAATCTTCCGGAGTACGCAATAACCAAGTCTTAGTTACCTGCAGAGATTGGGCGTACCCCTCGGTCCCAGCTATCGCGGGTACACTGGCCGGACGATTCGCGAGCCAGCGAGTGCTGGAGCCCTGAGGGTCCAAATCGATCAGGGCGGGTTTGGTGCCGCTACACACCAGCGAGGACACTAGGTTCGTCGTCAGCGTGGTTTTTCCCGATCCGCCTTTCGAGTTGAGTACTACAATTTTCTGCATAATCAGATGTTTACCTAAAATTGACACGCAAACAAGGGGGAAAACATTTGACCTGAAGCTAAAGACTTGTTCCGTATTCTAACTAGGCATCCCCATCGAGCCGTAAATTTAAGTGTTTGAGTACCCCTCGAAGTATCTGCACCTCGGTTTCATCAAGTTGATGTCGAGCCAGCAAACGGCGCAATCGCGTGAGCGTATGCCCAGGCGTTTCGGGGTCGATAAAGCCACTCTTCTCCAACGTTCGCTGTAGATGATCAACCATAGCTTCGAACTGCTGCTGGGTCGCCGGTGGCCGATCCCAGATCCGTCGCGCAACCTCAGTCGCGCTCTTAACATCGAGAGCCTCGCCCGTATCGGCCTGCAGCTCTGGCGCATTCGCCTCGCCATATTGAAACAACTCATAACATACGACCTGTACGGCCATGGCCAGATTCAACGAACCGTATACCGGTGACGACGGAATCTGCAGATGACAGTGGCAGAGCTGTAATTCGTCGTTTGTTAAGCCACTATCCTCGCGTCCGAACAAAATGGCCATCGATGACGTATCCGGCTGCTCCGCAAGACACGAAGCGATATCCTTGGCGAGCACCACAGGCCACGGTATGTGCCGCGACCGAGTGCTAGTGCCCACCAGAAAGTGACAGTCCGCCACAGCCGCTGCAACGCTGTCCGCCACCAGTGCTCGGTCCAGTACATCTATCGCACCCGCCGCCCGCCAATCAGCCTGAGGGTCTGGAAACCGCGCAGGGTTCACCAGCACGAGTTGCTCAATGCCCATTGTTTTCATCGCGCGCGCGGCACTGCCTATGTTGCCCGGATGACGGGGCTCGACCAAAACTATGCGAATTCGATCCAACATAAAATCCACCTGTTCTCTTCGATTAAGCGCGCGTTCGACGTATTCACCGCGCCCGCAATACCACCTATGTTGCCCGGATGCCGAAGTCCTAACAAAAAAATCCAAATTTTAACTGACCGCAAAGACTGTTCCAGAATACGTTTGGTTTGACGCGCGCTTGGCATTAGCATTAGCGCGCCTTAAATCCTGAGCCGGAACACCCTATGCAACCTATGGCAAACATTGCCCTTCGCGCTGCGCGCAAAGCCGGCGACTTCATGCTACGCGCTATGGATCGACCCGACGAGTTCGACATCGAAACCAAAGCGCCCAATGATTTTGTCTCCAACATCGATAAAACGGCAGAAGCAATTATTGTCGATCAGATTCGAGAAACCTTTCCTGATCACGGGATCATCGGCGAAGAATATGGCGCTCAGTCTGGCACCAGCGAGTACACATGGATAATCGATCCACTAGATGGCACTCTGAATTTCCTTCAAGGCATCCCTCATTTCGCGATTTCCATCGGCATAATGAAGGGCCGACATCACGAACACGGCATCATATACGACCCACTGCGCGGCGAAGAGTTTATCGCCAGCCGCGGCTCAGGTGCGCAACTTAATGGCAAGCGCATTCGTGTCAGTACGCGCAACAAACTAGAGGACTGCGTACTGGCTACAGGACTGCCTCCCGGTTGTGTTGACAATCGATTAGACGAATACATGGTTGGTTTAAAAACCCTTACCGGCAACTGTCGCGGTATCCGTCGCGCTGGCAGCGCGGCGCTTGACTTAGCATACGTTGCAGCCGGCCGCACGGACGGTTTTTGGGAGATGGGTTTAAAGCACTGGGACATTGCCGCTGGTATCGTGCTGGTCCGCGAGGCCGGCGGTTTTGTCAGTGATATTCAGGGTGGAGAAACATTTTCCACCACCGGAGATATCATCGCGGCTAACCCTAAATGCTGGCGTACTATGGTGCAGGCATTGAACAGCTAACCGCTGATCACTTAACTGCTAGGGATAACTGCCGTCGGCGTTCTCTTCACCGTCTCGCTCGGGCACCAGAAGGTCTTCGCGACTGATTTTCATAGCCAGCAGTGTGGTGGCTGCAACATAGATGGATGAATACGTACCCACCAATACACCAATCGACAATGCCATGGAGAATCCGCGGATAACTTCGCCCCCGGCGAATAACAACGCAAGCAACACAAACAACGTGGTTAATGACGTCACCAATGTACGGCCTAAGGTCTGATTCAGCGATAAATTGATCGTGTCTACAGGTGACGTTTTACGCAGTTTACGAAAGTTCTCGCGAATTCGGTCGCTCACCACGATAGTGTCATTTAGCGAATAACCAATGACAGCCAGCAGTGCCGCCAACACTGTCAAATCGAAGGTCCATTGAAAAATTGAAAACAGCCCCAGCACAATCAGCACATCATGGGTTAACGCAACCACCGCACCCACTGAGAATTGCTTGGTAAAACGAAAAAGAATGTAAATCATCACCACGATCAACGCGGTCAGCAGCGCGAGCCCACCGTCTTCCGCCAGTTCATCCCCGACCGCCGGACCCACATAATTAGACTGCCGCAGTCCAACATCAGCGTACTGGCTCTGCAAAGCGGCAAAGATTTCATCCCCCATACCGGATTGATTCACTTCTCGCTGCGGCGGCATCCTGATCAGCAGGTCACGATTTGTCCCAAAATACTGCACAGTACCGTTATTGAAACCGGCACCTTCTAGAAAGCCGCGCACCTCTTCTGGGTCGACCTCTTGGCTAAAACCGACTTCTAATAGCGAGCCGCCGGTAAAGTCTAAGCCCATGTTCAAGCCTCGGGTGCCCAACGACAGTACTGCAATGACCAGGAAGCTAACGGACAACACCAACGCGACCTTGCGTTTGGCCATGAAGTCGATTTGCAGCGTTCTCATATCTTTAGCGACTCCAGCTTACGACCACCAAACATCAAATTAACCAGTGCTCGAGTCACCAGAATGGCGGTAAACATCGACGTCACAATTCCCACCGCGAGCGTCACTGCAAAACCTCGCACAGGCCCACTGCCGATCGACAACAAAATGATTGCGACGAAGAATGTGGTGACATTGGCGTCGGTAATGGTCAGGAGCGCCCGATCAAAACCGGCCTGAATGGCACGCTGAGGCGGATGGTTTTCCAACTCTTCTCTTATCCTAGAAAAAATCAGCACATTTGCGTCTACCGCCATGCCTACCGTAAGCACAATACCGGCAATGCCGGGGAGAGTCAGGGTAGCGCCCAATACCGACATAATCGCCACAAGCAGGACTAAATTTGTGGTCAGCGCGATATTCGCCGCCAAACCGAAAAACCGGTAATAAAACACCATAAAGATCAGTACTAGCACAAAGCCAATACCCACAGACTGCCATCCGCGCTGAATATTCTCGTCGCCGAGCTGAGCCCCGACGGTGCGTTCTTCAACAATATACATCGGCGCAGCTAAAGCTCCTGCCCGCAACAGCAACGCCAGATCTTGGGCTTCACGCAGCCCCAAACCGGTTATCCGGAAGCTAAACCCTAGGGCAGACTGAATCGTAGCTACGCTGATCAGCCGTCGATCTTCTTCGGTATAGAAGGTCTCTACGACTTCACCGTCCACTTCGGTCTTGCGTACCCCGGGTCTTTGTTCAATAAACAAAATCGCCATGGCGCGACCAACATTATCTTTGGTAACCCCGTTCATTCTGCGTCCGCCGTCATTATCCAGCTCAATATTGACTTGAGGCTGGCCGGTTTCGGGGTCATAAGACTGCTTGGCGTCCTGCACGTTATTACCCGTCACAATGTTGCGACGCATAATCTCTTGATCGCGACCGTTGTACGGATAGGTTTCGATCTGCGAACGACGAGCATTGGGCAACGCCTCTAAGCGAAACTCCAAATTAGCAAATTTATTAAGAATCTCTTTCGCCCGCGCACTGTCCTGAATACCCGGCAAATCAACGACGATGCGCTCACGACCGAGCCGCTGCACCTGCGGTTCGGACACGCCTAACTCGTTCACGCGGTTTCTTAAGCTGGTTAGATTTTGGCTAATCGCGCGATCCTCTAAGGCGCGAATTTTTTCCTGAGTCAGGGTAAAGCGCAGGCCCGGTGAATCGTCCACATCTCGCGCGCTCAATTCAAAGTCTTGAAAGTCGGTCAAGGCGGCGCGGGCATCATCACGACTCGCCGCATCTCGGAAAGCAATGGCAATCGTGTTGCCGGTCACCCAGTCACGGCCAGGGGTGAATCGAATACGTGCATCAATCAAAGTGTCACGCATACTTTCCGCGGTATTGGTTACCACCCGTTCCAGATATTCATCCATATTGACCTGAAGCAAAAAGTGCGAGCCGCCAAAAAGGTCCAACCCTAGGCTCATGGGCTCGCCTCCGAGGTTCTGCAGCCATTGCGGCGTGGTGCTGGCGCTCGCCAGAGCGACAACATAGTTCAAGCCATTGGCGTTGAGCGCTTCATTCGCCAATCGTTGAGCGCGGAGCTGTGCCTCATCCGATTCCACACGCAGCATCAGCGAGTCGTCCTCAACGTCTGCACCCTTGAGTGTGACGCCGGCCTCACTAAATACCGTTTGCATGCGCGCTAACAGCGCATTAGTGGCGGCGTCGCTAGGGCCACCCTGTTCAGCGCGCTGGTCAAGGGCACGAATCTGTATCGCAGGATCGGGCTGGAATACGTTGGGTGCGGCGTAGATCATGCCGACCACTACCACGCTAAAAATCAGCAGGTACTGCCACCCCGCAAAGGAATTAAGCGGAGCATTGTTGCGACGCGGCACACCTAATAAAGGGGGACCATCGGGAGGAAATTCAGCCATTTATTTTTCGCCGATTATCACTGTAACAACCCAATTGCCCCGACATTAATTGTCACCAGAAGCCAGCAAGTATCTAATCCAAAGACTTGAGGGTTCCCTTCGGCAGAGTCGCCCCTACGGCGGATTTTTGCACCCGCATTTCGACCTGATCGCTGACCTGTACCTTCACAAAATCGTCCTCGACCTTGGTAATGGTGCCCACTACTCCGCCAGCGGTGACCACTTCGTCGCCTTTATTCAGGGACGACACCAGTTCCTGGTGTTCCTTGCGTCTTTTATTCTGCGGACGGATCAACAGAAAATAAAAAATCAATACGAAACCGGCGAGCATGATCAGATTGATTATGCCAGCGTCAGCACCCGGGCCAGCCGCTTCAGCCGCGAAGGCGGTAGTCTCAAACAAACTCATCGTTATTGTTCCAATCGTTAAACAGGGATCGAGCGAGCGTGCGGAATGTACCCGTTTCAATAGCCTCACGCAATTGGGCCATCAGGTTATGGTAATAATAAAGGTTATGTTGAGTCATCAGCATGCCTCCCAGCATTTCACCGCAACGGTCGAGATGATGCAAATAAGCGCGGGTAAAGTTTTGGCAGGTATAACACCCACAACGCTCATCGATCGGTAGCTCGGAATTTTTATGTTGGGCGTTACGAATCTTAACCACTCCAGAGTGACTGAAGAGATAGCCGTTACGGCCATTTCGCGTGGGCATAACGCAGTCGAACATGTCAACGCCCAGCGCAACACCGCGTACTAAATCCTGAGGGGTACCCACACCCATAAGATAGCGAGGCCTCTGCTCAGGCATATGTGGTAACAGCGTCTCCATTACCCGTTGCATATCTTCCTTGCTCTCACCAACCGATAAACCACCGATGGCATAGCCGTCAAAACCGATGTCTTGCAAACCTTGCAGGCTGACTCTGCGTAAATCGTCATACATACCGCCCTGAACAATGCCAAATAACTTTGCATCGGGATTTACGCTTTCCTCACGCCCCGCATTGAACGCCGCGCGACAACGCCGCGCCCAGCGCAAAGACAATTGCATCGATGCATCAGCCTGCTTATGCGTGGCTGGATGTGCTGTGCACTCATCAAGCACCATAACCACATCGGATCCTAAATTCGCCTGCACCGTTATGGAGGATTCTGGGGTCAACTCGACCTTATCGCCGTTCACGGGCGAACGAAAAACAACACCTTCCTCGTTCAACTTGCGCAAATCGCCCAAGCTAAATACCTGAAAGCCGCCGCTGTCGGTGAGGATGGGCCCAGTCCAACCCATGAACTCATGCAACCCGCCTAAGTCACGAATCTGCCGATCACCGGGCCGCAACATCAGGTGAAACGTATTGCCTAGCAACATCTGTGTACCCGTGGCATGCAGATCAAAGGGCGTCATGCCTTTTACCGAACCGTAGGTACCACACGGTTGAAACACCGGTGTTTCAACCGTGCCATGAGGCAATCGCAAGCGACCACGTCGCGCAGAGCCATCAGTCTTTAGCAGATCAAACACATTTGTCCTCGGATCATTGCCGCCATTCGTCACTTATTGCTCACTGTCACGATGCAACAACATCGCGTCACCGAAACTGAAAAATCGATACTCTTTCTCAATGGCAGCCGCGTACGCCTCGCGCATGCGCTCAATGCCGGCAAAAGCGCTCACTAACATCAACAAGGTTGAACGCGGCAGATGGAAATTGGTGATTAATGCCTGCACCACGTTAAATTTAAAGCCAGGCGTAATAAACAGTCGCGAAGCCGCCCAACCAGCTTGTACCCGCCCTGAGGCCAACGCAGCACTTTCAAGCGCTCGCACAACCGTCGTGCCTACAGCGACCACACGACCGCCACTGGCTTGGGTGCGCAGGATGTCAGCCACGACACTCTCGGGCACATGATAATGCTCCAGATGCATTTGGTGTTGTGACAGATCTTCCACCCGCACCGGCTGAAAGGTCCCGGCACCAACATGCAGAGTGAGCTGGCAAGTCCTTATCCCAGCAGACTGCAGGTCTGCCAACAACGCCTGACTAAAGTGCAAACCCGCAGTAGGCGCCGCGACCGCGCCGGGAATTGTCGCAAAAATCGTCTGATAACGCTGCTCGTCGTGGCCACCGTCAAACGCATTCGCCCCCCGCTCGATATACGGTGGCAAAGGTACTTCGCCATAGGCATCTAGAAACTCAAACACCGGCCGCGGAAATTGCAATAGGTAAAATTCGCCCTCGCGCCCCAAACACAACACCGATTGATCACCAAACAGAAGTCGTCGTCCAACCTGTAGAGGCTTGCTGACTCGAACCTGACATAGGGCTCTGTTGCTTGCGTCGCCCGCGTCTTCGAGCACCCGCTCTAACAGCACCTCGGCTGCGCCACCGGTTTCTTTGGCGCCGCGCAGCCGCGCCTTCACGACCTTGGTGTTATTCAGCACCAGCAAATCACCGGGTCGAAGCAAGCGCTGCAACTGTGAAAACATCAAATGCTCTAAGCCGTCTGAACCGACATGGAGCAAACGCGATTCGTCGCGGCTGGGCGATGGCTGCTGAGCGATTAACCGCTCGGGCAATTGGTAATCAAATTCTGACAATAACATTGGCTTTACTGACCAACGGCAAGAGTAGGGCTATTGTAACTGCTGAACGCCTTGGGCAGAATGCTCGCCTTCACGACAGCAAGCCCTGCCCGGGTGGCGAAATTGGTAGACGCAGGGGATTCAAAATCCCCCGGTGGAAACACTGTGTCGGTTCGAGTCCGACCCCGGGTACCATTTGCGCTCTCACCCCCGCT
>DEBN01000067.1:9399-12297 GCA_002348825.1 Gammaproteobacteria bacterium UBA2955 | reverse complement strand
AATCCTGCCACCCCAGCCACTTTTAGTAGATTGATCGAGGCGACATTGAGGGGATCGGTTGGCTAATTTAATGCTTTTTTCTGGCGGTTCGAACCGGGCGCTGGCCAAGCGGGTAGCAAAGGAGTTGCACCTAGATCTTGGGCACGCGGATGTCGGTCGTTTTAGTGATGGTGAGGTCACTGTAGAAATACATGAAAATGTTCGCGGTAAGGACGTTTTTTTGTTGCAGTCGACCAGTGCTCCAACCAACGACAGCATCATGGAACTGCTGATAATGGCAGATGCTTTGCATAGAGCCTCAGCCCAGCGGGTTACCGCGGTGATTCCTTACTACGGTTATGCTCGTCAGGATAGGCGGCCGCGTTCCGCGCGGGTGGCGATCAGTGCCAAAGTCGTCGCGGATATGATCAGCACGGTGGGCATCGATCGAATTTTGACGGTAGACCTGCATGCGGATCAGATTCAGGGATTTTTCAATATCCCAGTCGATAACATCTACGGATCGCCGGTACTTGTGGACCATATTCTCGGGGAAAATTATGAAAACCCCATTGTGGTATCACCCGATGTTGGTGGTGTGGTCAGGGCGCGCGCGATAGCGAAGCAGATAGATGATCTAGACCTTGCCATCATTGATAAACGTCGTCCTCGAGCCAACGAAACAAAAGTCATGAACATCATCGGTGACATCAAGGGCAAGACTTGCATCATTGTGGATGACATTGTCGATACGGCGGGAACGCTCTGTACAGCGGCATCTGCTTTGAAAGAAGAGGGCGCTGCGTCAGTTGTTTGTTACATCACTCATGCGGTGTTTTCGGGCGCTGCTATCGAGCGCATAGAAAATTCAGAGTTGGATGCGATGCTTGTTACTGACACCATTGCGCTCTCGGAAGCTGGGCAGTCATGCTCAAAAATCACCCAGTTGAGTCTGGATCGCTTACTTGCGGAGTCTATTCGTCGAGTGAGCAATGAAGAATCGATCAGCGCTATGTTTAGATAGCTCTGAAAGATGCGAAGTAGGCGAGTTGGTCGCAAACTTGCCAAAGTTAAATCTAAGTTGGAGACAGCACATGTCAGATTCAATTACCCTGACGGCTACTGTCCGAACGGATGTAGGGAAAGGAGCGAGCCGCCGCCTACGTCGTTTGGAAGATAAAGTACCCGCCATTATATATGGCGGTGATAAAGCACCAAAAAAGTTGAGCCTTTCCGGTAACGAAATCCTAAAGGCCTCGCAGATTGAGGCGTTTTACTCGCAGATCTTGAATATTTCTATCGAGGGTGCGTCAGAGCCCGCGGTGATCAGAGACCTGCAGCGCAACCCTGCTAGCGGACGAATTCAGCACATCGACTTTCAGAGGATCAGTGCTGACAGACAGATTAACGTTAACGTGCCTTTGCATTTCATCAACGAAGCTGCCTGTGTTGGTGTAAAGATGTCAGGCGGAACCCTCACCTACAACCTGACGGAAGTTGAAATCAGCTGTTTGCCGGCGGATCTACCCGAATTCATCGAAGTCGATATGCTCGAGATCGAAGCCGGTAGTTCGGTACACTTAAGCGATCTGGTATTGCCGCAAGGTGTAACTGTCGTTGCCCTAACGTTCGGTGAAGATCGCGACATTCCGGTTGCCAGCGTAACGGCACGTCGCGGCGCCAGCGATGCTGCTGCTGATGAAGTAGAACCTGCTGCAGAAGCGGATCCTGCCGACACGGCCGATGATGAAGGCGGCGAAGGCTAGCTGTAATAGAGATTCCGCCCGCGAGGATCGATTGCTCGTAAAGACGACCGAATCCCTGTCATGGCTGCGGTAAAGCTAATCGTTGGCCTGGGCAATCCTGGGCCCACCTACGCGCATACTCGTCACAATGTCGGCGCTGCGTGGGTGCGGGAAATGGCGCATAGGTATTCGATCCCGTTGACTGTAGACACAAAGTTTAAAGGTGAAATCGGGCGCGGCTCGATCGCCGGTGTCGACCTTCGGCTGTTATTGCCGACTACGTTTATGAACAATAGCGGCGAAGCTGTTGGCGCCCTTTGTCGTTTCTATAGGATTGATCCTTTGGAAATACTGGTCGCGTATGACGAAGTGGCATTCGAACCAGGTACCGCTAGGCTCAAGCATGGCGGCGGAAGCAATGGTCACAATGGTGTAAAAAGCGTCATCGCTGGTCTTGGCAACAGAGACGACTTCTTTCGGTTGCGTATTGGGGTTGGTCATCCCGGCTCGAAAGAACAGGTGATTCCTTACCTTACCAGACAAATACCCCAGCAAGGCGAACGCGAGCAAATCGCGCAATCCGTCAGTTTTGCCGAATCGATTGTTGCGAACGTGGTGCAGGGCCATTGGCAATTGGCTATGACAGCGCTGCATGCGCCTGCGCCGAGCGCTGCGAAAACTGAACCTAATCCGGGAGAATCGTGATGGGCTTCAATTGTGGAATAGTGGGCATGCCCAATGTAGGCAAATCGACGTTATTCAACGCGTTAACCCGAGCGGGAATCGACGCGGAGAACTTTCCATTCTGCACCATTGATCCGAATACGGGCGTGGTACCCGTTCCAGATCCGCGTCTGAATCAGTTGGCTGAATTGGTGTCGCCACAGAAAGTCATTCCAACATCGATGGAGTTTGTCGATATTGCCGGGCTGGTCGCGGGTGCCTCCAAAGGTGAAGGTCTAGGAAACCAGTTTCTCGCACATGTTCGCGAAACCGATGCGATAGCGCATGTGGTGCGCTGTTTTGAAGATGAAAACGTTGTTCATGTCTCCGGTCGGGTATCACCGGCTGACGATATTGAAGTGATCAATACCGAACTGGCGTTGGCCGATCTAGAGACGTTAGAGCGGGTGCATGAACGCACTCGTCGTGTGGCGTCCTCTGGCGACAAGGA
>DEBN01000067.1:3231-8992 GCA_002348825.1 Gammaproteobacteria bacterium UBA2955 | reverse complement strand
GGATGACGAAAAGTTAATGATTCGCGAGTTTCATTTCATAACGTCCAAGCCGGTGTTGTACATTGCTAATGTTGCTGAAGATGGGCTTGAAGACAATCCGTTGGTCGCTGTTGTTGAGGATATCGCCCGTGCCGAAGCGGCCGAAGTGGTGGTCGTGAGCAATAAAATCGAATCGGAAGTCGCCGAGCTTGAAGACGAGGAGCGCAGCGAATTCTTGCAGGCGCTGAATTTGCGTGAGCCTGGCCTGCATCGGGTTATACGCGCAGGGTATAAGTTATTAGGTTTGCATCAATACTTTACAGCCGGTCCTAAGGAAGTCCGAGCATGGACGATTCCGATAGGCGCTAAAGCACCGGCAGCAGCCGGTGTGATTCACACCGATTTCGAAAAAGGTTTTATTAGGGCCGAGGTGATTAGCTTTGAGGACTACGTTGACCTAGGCGGCGAGCAGCGGGCTAAGGACGCGGGGAAATGGCGCCTGGAAGGCAAAGACTATGTCGTTGCAGATGGCGACGTAGTGCACTTTCGATTCAACGTATAGCCTAAGGGCCCGAAAGCTCGGGCCCTTAGCGTCGGTGTGAGCTACCGATACTAGCTGTTGGCCTTTCTTTCTTTGACCTCTTGAACCACTTGATCGGCCACATTAGAGGGGCAGGGGGCGTAGTGTGAGAACTCCATAGAGAACTGTCCACGACCCGAGGTCATCGTGCGTAAGTCGCCGATGTAGCCGAACATTTCTGCCAGCGGACAATCGGCTTTAACCCGAACGCCGGTGATGCCGGCTTCTTGAGATTTGATCATGCCGCGGCGACGATTGAGATCGCCGATCACATCGCCGACGTGGTCTTCGGGTGTAAAGACGTCCACTTTCATTATGGGTTCGAGAAGCTGTGGTGACGCCTTCGGTACCGACTGACGATAAGCGGCTTTTGCTGCTAACTCGTAGGCGATTGCCGAGGAGTCGACGGCATGAAAACCGCCGTCCATTAACGTTACTTTTACGTCAAGCAACGGGAAGCCAGCCAGGGTGCCCTCTTCCATTGAGACACCGAAGGCTTTTTCGATGGCGGGCCAAAATTCGCGGGGAACGTTACCGCCGGACACTTTCGATTCGAATTCGTAACCGCTGCCGATTTCACCGGGCTCGATCACGTAATCGATTTTCGCGAATTGGCCCGAGCCGCCGGTTTGCTTTTTATGCGTATAGGTGTCTTCGACGGTTCGCGTAATAGTTTCGCGATACGCCACTTGCGGTTTGCCCACATCGACTTCAACACCGTGGGTGCGCTTGAGAATGTCCACTTTGATATCCAGATGCAGTTCGCCCATGCCCTTCATAATGGTTTCACCGGACTCTTCGTCGGTCTCGACGTAGAAGGAGGGGTCCTCTTGGATCATCTTGGACAGCGCGATCCCCATTTTTTCGGCACCGGCCTTGTCGCGTGGCGCTACCGCGATAGAGATCACCGGGTCAGGGAATACCATGGGTTCCAAAGTTGCCGGATTGCTCGGGTCACAAAGAGTATGGCCTGTCTGTGTGTTTTTCATACCTAAGAGCGCCACGATATCGCCCGCTTGGGCCACATCGAGTTCTTCGCGCGAGTCGGCGTGCATTTCAACGATGCGCCCAATGCGCTCGGTTTTGCCGGTGAAGGTGTTCAGTACGTTGTCGCCTTTTTGAATTTTGCCGGAATAGATGCGGGTAAATGTGAGCGCGCCATAGCGATCATCCATAATCTTAAACGCTAGAGCACGCAGTGGGCCGTCTGGGTCTACGACCGCGCGTTCTCCGGTTTCGTTGCCTTCTAGATCCACCTCGGGTTGAGCTTCGACCTCGGTGGGGTTAGGCAGATAGTCCACCACCGCGTTAAGCACCGGCTGAATGCCTTTGTTCTTGAACGCAGAGCCGCAGAAGGTTGGAAAGAACGCGAGATCGCGTGTGCCTTTGCGAATGCACTTTTTGATATCGTCGACGGAAGGCTCTTCACCTTCTAGGTAGGCTTCCATCAAGTCGTCATCTTGCTCCAGCGCAGTTTCTATAAGCGCCTCGCGGTATTCTGCGGCCTTTTCCTTAAGATCTTCTGGAATTTCGGTTATTTCATAAGCTTCTGGGTTTCCAGAGTCGTCCCAGACCCACGCGTTTTCGTTGAGAAGATCAACGATGCCGGTAAAATCATCTTCCTCGCCAATAGGTAGGGTCATGATCAGCGGATTCGCGCCCAGCACTTTTTTCACCTGATCGACAACGCGGTAAAAGTCCGCGCCGAGTCGGTCGAGTTTGTTGACGAAGATTAAGCGTGCCACTTCTGATTCGTTAGCGTAGCGCCAGTTCGTCTCAGATTGAGGTTCAACACCGCCGGAGCCACAGAAAACGCCAACTCCACCGTCCAATACTTTTAGAGATCGATAGACTTCAATGGTGAAATCAACGTGTCCTGGCGTATCGATGATGTTCAAACGGTGCTCATCCCACATGCAACTGGTTGCCGCCGACTGGATCGTTATGCCGCGCTCTTGTTCCTGTTCCATGAAGTCGGTGGTCGCTGCGCCGTCGTGGACTTCACCAATTTTGTGAATTTTGCCTGTCAGCTTCAGAATTCGCTCGGTCGTGGTGGTTTTGCCAGCATCCACATGGGCGAAAATGCCGATATTGCGATAGCGAGTCAGGTCTTTCATGTGTTCTCTCTCAACAACGCGCACTATCCCGCGCGTGTTTTGTAAGTTATTGAATTTAATGGAAATTTAAAATAGGTCAAAAACAAGATCGCGTATATTACTACCGAACCCGCTAAACCACACGTTAAATATTAACGTCGCTCGATTCCGTGAGGGTTGGTCGACGATTCCGTGTTGAGAAACTTGGAATTGCTTAGATAGTGAGATCGGCGAATACAGGTGCGTGATCCGAGGCGGTCAGATCCTCGATTTTTCGCCGGTAATCTCGATCAATAATGACTTCAGTTGTGGCGTCTAAAAGCGGCTTTGTTGCGAACAGAAAGTCTATGCGCAAGCCGTGCTTACGATGAAAAGCGCCGCCGCGGTAGTCCCACCAGGAAAATTCCTGTTTGTCCGGATAACGATGGCGAAATAAGTCGGTTAGGCCCTGGGATACCAGGTCGTTGAGGTGCTTCCGCTCGTCTTCGGTATAAAAAATTGAGCCTTCGCCGTCTTTGCCCCGCCAACCGTCGATGGCTTCGGGCACAATATTGAAGTCGCCGCAGATTAGATGTTTTGCGCCGGCGTTCTGGCTCCAGTAGCGGTTAAGACTTTTGTACCAGTCGAGCTTTCGCGCGAAATCGGCGTGTTCGAGGGTCTTACCGTTTGGGCAATACACGGTCGTGAAATCGAAGCTATAGCCGGTTGGGGCGGTAACCTCCGCAGTAATTAAGCGCGCACCGAACTCCTCCTGACCATCTAGGCCTCGCTGTTTAAGCTTTATCGGATGCTTGGCTAAGATTGCGACACCATTCCAGCTTTTTTGCCCGTGCACGAGGGCCTCATAGCCCAGTGCTTTGAAGTGGTCGTAGGGGAATATGTCGTCTGGGGTCTTAAGCTCCTGCAGACCAACCACATCGGGCTGCCGATTCTTTAACCAATGGTCGATGTAGTCGAGGCGGGCACGCAGCCCATTAACGTTCCAGGTCGCCAGTCGCATTTCGTCGATTCCGCTATTTGTGAACACGATGATACCCGCGGGCGTCGTTAGAAATCATCCGCTCAATCGACTTGTCTTTCCCAGCTGGCAAGGTTCAGATCCCGCGGGTTAGATTGAGTTGGTGGTGCAATGCGGTAGGCGGTCATAAGGTTGGCGGGCGTCAGCACCTCGGCAGGCGCGCCGAACGCTAAAATTTTGTCGCTGTGCAGAAGCAACAATCGATCACAAAATCGCGCTGCTAGATCCAGATCGTGCAATGCAGCGAGAACCGTACACCCTTTTTGGGCTTGGCTGCGCAGCAGTTCGAGGCAGTGGATTTGTTGGTAAGGGTCCAGTCCGCTTGTGGGTTCGTCGACCAAAATTATCGGCGCCTGCACTGCCAGTACCCTAGCGAGATGTATACGCATACGTTCGCCGTTAGACAATGACTGCACTTTACGCTGCGCAATGCCATCGCATTGGGTTGATACTAACGCGGTAGCGACCGCCTGTTCATCAACGGGGTCTGGCTGGCGCAGCCAGTTGAACCAGCGTCTGTAGGGCAGCCGTCCGAGTTCAGTGACTTGTTGCGCATTCAGATCCCAATGCACTTTTGGATTCTGCGGCAGATAGGCGACCCGTCTCGCTCGGTCATTAAGCGTAAAGCTTTGCAGGCGTTCGCCGCCGATGTTCACGTTTCCATCGAACTTAGCCTGTATGCCTGCAAGTATGGATAGCAGCGTTGATTTACCGGCGCCATTGGTGCCGATTATTCCAGTCAATTGCCCCGGTTCTGCGGAAAATGAAATGTTGTTAAGCACAAGTCGCGAGCCGAGCTGACAGCTAATATTGTTGGCACTAAGATTCAAAGACAGCATGTTACTGCTCTAGCTTTCTGAGTTGGAAGATGAGGTATAAGAAGAACGGTGCCCCTAATAAAGCTGTTATTACCCCGAGCTTGAGCTCTGCGTTCGCGGGGATGCAGCGCACTGCGATGTCTGCTGCAAGTAATAGACAGGCCCCGCCCCCGGCGCTGGCAAGCATAAGTTGGGCTGGGTCGTGATTGCATACTCTGCGCAATAGATGCGGCACAACGAGTCCGACAAAGCCAATAACACCTGTGACCGCTACGCCTGCGCCGACGCATAGCGCGGTGCCCACAATGATTTGCAGCTGGGTGCTACGGACGTTTATACCAAGACTGGCAGCGGTCACTTCACCGAGACTCAATGCACGGGTTGCGGGCGCTGCCAGAAGAATCGAAACCCATCCCGCGACAATTAGCGGCCCAGCAATTTTTAAGTGCAGCAGACTGCGGTCGGCAAGCGAGCCCATTTGCCAAAATATGATCTCCATCGCAGCGAATGGGTTAGGCGCTAAGTTCAGAACCAAAGCCGTGAGTGCACCCGCTATAGCGTTTAGGGCGATCCCTGCGAGCAGAAGAGTTGCGGTGTCGGCTCGTTTGCCAGCAATGGTGAAAAGCAGGATTACGGCGATAAATGCTCCAACAATACCTCCTAGAGGCAAAGCCATTGGTATCAGGGCGGAGAGGCCTGTATAGAAGGCGAGCGCGGCACCCAGCGCCGCACTCCCCGACACCCCTACCACGCCTGGCTCAGCCAGCGGGTTTTGTAGCAGGCCCTGCATAGCGGCGCCCGCCAATCCAAGGCTTGCACCCATTAATAGGGCTAAGCTGGCTCGAGGAACGCGCAGCTCGATAAAAATTAGCCACGCAACCTCGGCATTATCGCCGAGCAGTTCTGTCAGCAGAAATGGCGCATGGGTTTGCGACCCTGAAAAGCCGCTGGGCAGTGTCAGGCTTAAGCAGAACAATCCGGCTGCCGTAACAACCATCAGCCAAATCAGGTTAGAAAAACCGAGATTCATAGGCTACCTGTGGTCTCGCGCCTTGCGGCCAGTGCCAATGCCACGTCGCCAATCCGGGTTGTGCCGCAGATCAGTTCAAACGGCGCTATTTCGTGCCTTATGGAAACATTATGCATGGCGGGATGGCGCAGCAGCTCGTGAGCGAGTGCGGGGAAGGAGCGCTGGTCAGCCGGTACGATAAGTAGCTCGGGCTGAGCGCGCAAAATGCTTTCTAGAGGAAAGCGCTGGTACGTTTTTAGG
>DEBN01000067.1:0-3028 GCA_002348825.1 Gammaproteobacteria bacterium UBA2955 | reverse complement strand
CATTATGCATGGCGGGATGGCGCAACAGCTGTTGAGCGAGTGCGGGGAAGGAGCGCTGGTCAGCCGGTACGATAAGTAGCTCGGGCTGAGCGCGCAAAATGCTTTCTAGGGGAAAGCGCTGGTACGTTTTTAGGCCCAGCAGTGCTGCTGAGTTTTGGTAGCCCGCGTAGTTCAGCAATTCATCACTGAGGCTGTTAAGCCCAACGGTTAAGCCGTTAGGTTGCAAGAAAGCGGCATGGGGCCATCTATGTTTTGGGGTGTTTGCCGATTTACTGGATAAACGCTCGAGTTTACGGTTCATCTGCTGCAGTGATTCGGCGCCGCGAGGATATTGGCCGATCGCCTGAGTAAGTCGACGGACGTTGTTTTCGAGCATAGTTATAGACGTGGGATCAGGCAGGTGCAGTGTCTCGATCTCGAGCCGCTTTAGCAGCGCGCGCGTTGTACTGGATGTGCTGGGGCCAGTTAGCACGAGGTCGATGGATAATCTAAGAATATCCTCGGCACGGCCTCGATTAACTTGGAATTGCTCGGCATAGACAGCAAAAGGCGACAAGTTTGGATCTGTGGATAACCACGTGATCGAGGCGATTTGCTGAGGATCGGCGTACTGCAGCAACAGCGTATCGGTGCAAAGGTTGAGCGAGGCGACCCGAATTTTGCGGGTATCTGACTCAACGCTTGTAGCGGGGAGCATCAGCATCGCTGCGATGACCCATAGTTTTAATCGGGAAAGAGCGGATATACCCATGGTGTGAGCCAGAATGCCTTCCCGGCAGTATTCAGTCGAGGCTTAGTTTTGCCCCAACGCGAATGGATCGACCTGCAGTGTTGTAGCCGAAGACCTGCTGGTATGAGGCATCCGTTAAATTGTCTACGCGTGCGCTGAGCATCAGGTTGGGGCGCAATTCAAAACTGATGCCGATGTTGATTAACGTATAAGACGGCAAATTGACCTGTGTCGCAGTGGTTGCATAGATGAATTCGTTATCCTTGCTTCGTCCATTCTGCAACAACTGGATGCTGGCGCGGCCTCTGGTGTCGGCGAAATTTTTCGACAACCGAAGTTGGCCGCTGTGCCTCGGTCGGCGCACTTCTTCTGCACCATTTTCCTGTGCTTTAAGCCGTGTATAAGCTGCAGCCAGTTGCCACGTTGGGCCTATCGCAACGCTTGCTGCAAGCTCTACGCCCGAGCGTTCGCTGTCTGTATCTAGGTTGATCGGTTGCGCCATAAAATTGGCGTCGTAAACGGTGGCGATCTCATTCCGCAGATCAGCTGAGAAGTAGGTGAGGTCGAGATCCCACTGAGTGTTTTGGTCAGCGAATGTGCTGCTCCAAGACTGCGACCAACCAACGTCATAGCTTGTGGATTGTTCGGGTAGCAGGCTGGGGCTGCCGATAAATGTGCTTGGGATGAAGCCAAAAAGCTCGAAAAAACTAGGATGAGTAATACCTTGGCCGAAGCTAAAGTGCAGACGACTTTGGCCGCCCTGCGAACGTCTAAGGACGTGGCTCAGAGTCCCACGAGCGGTGGTTGCGTCGGCGAAGCGTTGGTTCCAGTCACGACGCATACTCAGTGCCAAAGAAGTATTCGAATAACTAAAAAGGTACTCGGCGAAAAGTGCATTTTGTGAGTCGTCGGCGGTGTAGTTAGCGGCCGCAATGCCGGCATAGATATTTTCGAAGTCTCGCTGCTCGCTTTGCACGCCTACGTTTATCGATTGCTGCGTATTGCCGAGTTCGAGCCGCCGAGTGGTGTGCAGATCCAGCAACAGCCGTTCGCCCCGCAGGCCGCTGGCAACAGTGCTGTTGGTCAAATAGTTGGTACTATTTTTCGACTGCGTTAACCCAGCGTGGTGCGTCCAATTTCCGATGTTTTGAACGTATGCCGCGTGTAGGTGCTGCTGTTGTCCATCCACTCTCTCCTCCGCATCGACGATCAACCCCTGGGTCGCGGTCGTAGGGAAGTCAAAATCCTGCTTATCGCCCTCGCTTTGGGAGCTGACGCGACGCAGCACCACGCGCAATGAAGCATCCTTGGCTAACTCGATGCGAGCTTGGGCGCTGACATTAGTAGAGCGGAATCCATCCAATTCCGCACCAATTGGCGACGCATCTATCCCGTCTGTGGTTAGACGGCTAATGTTTAGGTGCGCATCCCAGTCTCTTTGCGGATCATCTGAGCGAAAACCTATGCGGGTGCCGAGCTCTTGGGTGTTGAATTGCCCGATCCCTAAATTAGCCTCACCGTGCCATCCGGTGGAGTCGTTCTGGCGAGTGAATATGCCAATTACGCCGCCAATGGCGTCGCTCCCATAACGAGCACTCTGAGGTCCGCGTAAAATTTCTACATGGCTAATGTCTGCATGCGCTAAATACGCAAAATTGAATTCCGACCCAAGACTTATATCGTTAACGCGCACGCCATCAATCAATACCAGGGTATGATTTGCCTCGGCACCGCGCATGCGGATCTGCGTTAACGCGCCGAGAGGGCCGCTCTGATTGACGCTAATACCAACAGCATTTCGCAGCAGATCAGCAACATTTGTGTTCGTGCGTTCCGATAATTCGTTGGCCTCTATGCGGCTGATCGCGCTGCCGATCTGGCTCAGGGTTTGGGGTTGATGATTGGCGGTTACTAAGACCTCTTCTATCTCTGCTGCCGCGCTCGGAGTCGCAAGGCCTATTAGCCACAAAAAGTTTAATACTCGAAACACGCGGGGAAACGCCATTGAAGCCTCTTTCAAGAAAACCCGCAGCCTATCCAAGCTGGCGTTGGTCGTCGACAAAGAACACTCATACTAAACTTGAACTAAGACCGATGACGCTGCTGGGCAGTAGCAATTCGTCTCGGCATGAGCTGATAATAGCGCCCTCTGGAATCTACCAAGCTATTTTGCACACGATCAAACGACTGGTTCTGCATGAACCTAGGCAGAAAAAGTGGTTCGCTTATTCGAACCTAAAAGCTATGGCACTGGCGTATCGGCCCGAAGAGGTTATGCCCGCGATGGAGCGGGTTGAA
>DEBN01000173.1:3159-9952 GCA_002348825.1 Gammaproteobacteria bacterium UBA2955 | reverse complement strand
AACGCGCAAAGCAGCCACAGCCCAATGAGTCCACTGCCCGCCCGCCAAATGCTGCGGCCATAGTCACTGCCAAACCAAAACACAAACTCGGGCAGCAGCTTCCAAACCCACCTGGTGCCGCGCCACCTCGACGCGCGGATTTCTTCAGCGTTGAAGTCCAGCGCTTTTTTAAAGTCACGATTGTCCGTCGCCAGTTCTTTCAGACGACGAAACCGCTCGGCGTCAAGAAAGCGTCGACTGCGCTCATCCACGAAATGTGTTTTCAACCTTTTCCACAAAAACCAACCTGGTTTCGTTGGGGCAAATTCACACTCCACGCCTTCAAGGGAAAAGTGATGGCTGGTTTTCGTGCCGACAAAATCCGGAACACAGTTGAACCGTTCGGACGCGGCCAAGCTGAAGGCGCCATCAAATTTGCAAAAGCGAAAATTGAGCGCCCCTACCTTTGAGACATCGCGCAAATTGCTGAAGTCTGCACGCCCAGAAAACGCCGCGTCTTGAAAATTAAAATTACTTTTCCCGCAGTGAACACCGCGAAAGTCAAATAACTCGGTCTTTATCGCCGCGCGATTAAAATCGACCTCTCCGTCACCGAAGCGAGCGTCCTTAAAGGATATTTCCCTACATTCAAAGGTCGCGTCTTCGAAGGACACGTCACTGTCGCCGAAGATGGCATTCTCAAAAGACACACAACCGCCGAAGAATCTAGCCCGTTTAAAAGAAACGCGACTAGAGCCAAAATTTGTAGATTCAAACGATACCGCGGTCTGCGGCATATTCTTGCGACCGATGGTCAAATTAGCAAAAGCAACATCCCCACCGCCAAATGTTGCGCCCTTGAATGAGGGTGACTGCAAGAAATTCCCAAAACTTATAGAGCCACCACCGAATTCTGCTTTTTCAAACGACAAATCCCAAGGTCCAAACTCCGCCTTCAGGTTAACACTTCCATGAGCTGGAAATCGGTACCCCGCAAAGGGCCATCCACCTTTTTCTATAACTGCATGATTCTTGTGGTCACGCAACTTTACACCCGAAAAGTCAACATCCGCGTCTGGGTTTGCTTCCGCCCACAAATTCCAAACACGTTGGCCTTGCAACCAGAGATGGAGAGCATCCTCATCTTTCAGCAGCTCAACTTTTGGCCCTAACGTTGTCATCGGCGCTTCCCTTCACGTGCACGCCGCCAACCTGCCAGACCCAACAGGATCTAACAGCCTATTTATGACGGATGGTATCGGTTGCGGGACAAGCGGCCCTCTGCAGAGATCACCGCTTTAAAGTAGAGCCTATCCTTCGGCGGCGTTGTCTCGACTTCTTAGAAACTGGCGCATCTGCCGGTCGTGGCGGCTGGTGGCGGACTTGCGGCCTTCGCGCACCCAGGGTTGGGCCATCGGTTCGGCGGCGGCCTCCACGTGGTCGCCCATCACCGTAACTCGCTGAATCACCCGCTCGCCTTCAAAGTCATTAAGCACAAAATGCTGGGTGCAGCGGTTATCCCACAGCGCGATGGTGCCCGGGGTCCAGTGGTAGCGCACGGTAAAGCGCGGGTTCTTCACCCACTCGGTTAGGTAGTCGAGTACCACGCGGCTCTCGGTGGCGTTCATTTCCACAATACGGCGGGTAAAATGCTCGTTGACATACAGTGCTTTTGCACCCGTCTCTGGGTGTACCCGCACCACCGGATGGATCGCCATCTGGTCCGGCCGACTGTGCGGCGCGGCGTCGTGCAGGGCTGTGGTGCCTTCGCACAACTGCTGCATGGGCAGCGACAATTCTGCAAAGGCTTGGTTCAGATTGGTCCACATGGTGTCGCCGCCGAATTCCGGGCACTTAACCATATGCAGGATCGACATAATCGACGGCTGCTCCTGAAAGGTGATGTCGGTATGCCATTCGTCTGCGACGCCGCCGCGAGTGGCGGCCAGTTCGAAAATATACGGATGATCGGTAAACGGGTTCTTTAAATTTGGATGATCCTCAAGCTCGCCAAAATTATGCCCAAACTCCACATGCTGCTCTGGACTCATGCTCTGGCCCGGAAAGAACACCACTTGGTGTTGTAACAGCAACTCTTTGACCTGTTCTATATCGGTGGCGGTGGCGGCGGTCAGATCAACACCTGTGATCTCTGCGCCCAACGCACCCGCCAATCGTCTTACCTGCCATTGGTTTGCCATGGTCTGTCCTCCTGCTCCGCCCGTTCAGCGGTCCTTACCCCATTTTACGCCCCGCGCTTAGCCGTTCGCGATCATCACATCGTCGCTGACATCGCGCACAAACAACGGCTCAATGCCGTGTTCGATCACATCCTTTTGCAAGGCCTCAACGTCCACTTCTTGCCGCGGCGCAGCGGCCACCTGCAACATCATTTCCAGCAACGTCGCGTCGCTACTGGTGTTTAAAAACAAGCCCGGCCGCGCCAGCACAAAGTCTACCGCACGTTGCACAGCACCAGAGTCTTTCAAGGGTCGATACCAGCTCAGGCGCCGCTCTGGGTCATCGTCATTCCAGCGGCGCGCGGCAATACTCTTAATGGTTTGCATGGCCACCCCGCGGGCCGTGCACAGTTCGTACAAAGCCTCAAAATCCGCCGCGTATTGCGGATTGGTCATCATGACAAAACTGTAGGGCACCAATATGGAATCAAAGGCGTAGGTCTCTAAACTCTTTATGTGCATGGCGGGCGCGTAGGTGCCGTGGCCGGTTACACCGATAAACCGTACCAGCCCTTGTTCTTTCGCCTCTACTAAGGCTTCCAGCGCGCCACCCTCGCCCATGGCGGTCTGCCAGTCGTCTTCCTGAGTGAGATTGTGCAGCTGGATCATGTCGATCTGTTCCACCTGCATACGCTCCAGCGAGGCGTGCAGCTGCGCTCTGGCTTTGACCGCCGTGCGGTGGCCGGTCTTAGTGGCTAGAAACACCTCGCTGCGATGCCGGGCTAACCACGGTGCCAAGCGCAATTCGGCTTCACCGTAACTGGCCGCTACATCTATATGGTTGACCCCGAAGTGGGAGATCAGATCCAAGGTACGGTCGGCGCGTTCCTGCGACATCGCGCCTAACGCTGCCGCACCAAATAGCGCCCGGCTGCTGTGGTGCCCGGTGCTGCCAAAAGGCGCCTGTTCTATGCTCTGAGTCATTTTTACCTCTCATCACCATGCCGCTTACATCATGCCACGACCTGACCCCAATCATCGGTTACTGGATAGAGTTCAGGCAAGCTTTCCGTGCGCTGTGCCAACGCCAATGCAACCCTCAGCCGCCGGTAATTTATTCGTGCACCGGACAAAGGTCCGACCGACGTACCGTGCAACAAAACCCGAAAACACCCAACAGCGATTGACTCGCGGAGGTGTTTGCCCAACTATAGACGCGCAATTTTTTGGGAGATCACCATGGCGTCGGGCAAACTTTCTAGCGTTCTTAAGCTGTTTGACAACGACCCTACTGCGGAAGAGCAGGCGGAATTAAAACGAGAAGTTATGTTATTGGTGCTCGCTCGAGCAACCGCTGCGGACACGAACATTAAGGATGTAGAAATCGAAAAAGTACGCGAGGTTCTGGCGGCGCATTTGGATACAGATTTTGACGCCAGCGAAGTTCGTGTGGCCGCCAACTCTGAGCTTTACGAGCGGGCGCCGCTAAAGAAGATCCTCTCCACCTCAGCGGCGCGGATGCGCGACGAAGATAAAGTTGAGACCATCAAGGCACTCGCGGAGGTGATTAACGTAGACGGTCGCGTCAGCGCTTTGGAAATCGCTTTTTTTAACGATGTTGCCAACGCCATGTCATTAACACCGGCAGAAATCATGGGGTTGCAACAAGAAGTGTCGGTGCGCGGCAGCTAGCCGCCGCGTCTTAAGATCGCGCGGGAATCTATAAATCCCGCGCAGCTTCTAATATACTCTGCCCCCGGTTTAGAGCCGCTACCGGCTCGCTAACGCAACCAAACTAGGAGGCCTGGAGGAATGCTTGAAGCGTATCGAGCTCACGTCAGTGAACGCGCGGAAGTTGGGATACCCCCGAAAGCATTAGACCCCACTTGGACCGCCGAACTAGTTGAACTGCTCAAGGCTCCGCCCGCCGGCGAAGAAGAGTTTTTACTCGATCTCATCGCTAATCGAGTTCCTCCGGGGGTGGATGAAGCGGCCTACGTCAAAGCGAGCTTTCTATCTGCCATTGTGAACGGTGAGGCGTCATCGCCGCTGATCGATCGCGCTGCAGCGGTGGCGCTGCTGGGCAATATGCACGGTGGCTACAACGTCGAAACTCTGGTGAAGCTGCTGGACGACGACGAGCTGGCTGCGACCGCAGCTCAGGAACTTAAATCCACGACTTTGGTGTTCGACGCATTCCACGATGTTGCGTCAATGTCTGACGCGGGCAACGAATACGCAAAAGCGGTTTTGCAGTCCTGGGCTGACGCCGAGTGGTTTACCAGCAACGACGCAGTGCCTGAAAGCATCAAAGCGGTCGTATTTAAGGTCACCGGTGAAACCAATACCGATGATCTATCGCCGGCACAGGACGCATGGTCGCGCCCCGATATCCCGCTGCACGCGCGTGCGATGTATAAGATGACCCGCGACGGCTTGCAACCCGAAGAGCACGGCAGCATTGGGCCGATGGCACAGATCGAAGCCATGCGTAATCACGAGCTACCCGTAGCTTTTGTCGGCGACGTCATGGGTACTGGTTCGTCGCGTAAATCCGCAACCAACTCGGTGTTGTGGTTTTTTGGCGAGGATATTTCAGGCGTACCAAACAAGCGATCCGGGGGCATCTGTATCGGCAACAAGGTTGCGCCTATTTTCTTCAACACCATGGAGGACGCGGGTGCGCTGGTATTTGAAGCCCCGGTGGAGAACATTCACTTCGGTGACGTTATCGAGATACGCCCGTACGACGGTAAAATTCTCAACGAAGCCGGAGAGGTGTTGTCCGAGTTCGAACACAAATCTGACGTTATTCTGGATGAGGTGCAGGCCGACGGGCGCATTAATCTCATTATTGGCCGCGGGCTGACCCAGCGCAGCCGCGAACACTTAGGTCTGCCCGCTTCAGACGTATTCCGCCGCCCCGACGCCCCGGAGGAATCCGACAAAGGCTATACCTTGGCGCAAAAAATGGTGGGCAAAGCCTGCGGTTTAGACGGCGTGCGTCCGGGCACCTACTGCGAACCCAAGATGACCACTGTGGGTTCTCAAGACACCACCGGGCCGATGACTCGGGACGAACTGAAAGACCTGGCCTGCCTCGGGTTTTCTGCCGATCTGGTCATGCAGTCGTTCTGTCACACCGCGGCTTATCCAAAACCGGTAGACATCGATACTCAGCACAACCTCCCAGACTTCATTATGAACCGGGGTGGCGTATCGCTGCGGCCGGGTGACGGCATTATTCACAGCTGGCTCAATCGCATGCTGCTGCCCGACACTGTAGGCACCGGCGGCGACTCCCACACCCGCTTCCCCATGGGCATCTCGTTCCCTGGCGGGTCGGGTCTGGTGGCTTTTGCTGCCGCGACCGGCGTGATGCCATTAGACATGCCAGAGTCGGTTTTGGTGCGTTTTAAGGGCGAAATGCAACCGGGCATTACCCTGCGCGACCTCGTGCACGCGATCCCTTACTACGGCATCAAAGAGGGTCTGCTCACCGTTGAGAAGCAGAATAAGAAGAACTTCTTTTCGGGTCGCATCCTCGAAATCGAGGGCTTGGATGCGCTCACCGTTGAACAAGCCTTCGAACTGTCAGACGCCTCAGCGGAGCGCTCTGCGGCGGGCTGCACCATCAAACTCAGCGAAGAATCCGTAGCCGAGTACTTGCGTTCGAATATGACCCTGCTGCGTTGGATGATCGCCGGCGGTTACGGTGATGTGCGCACATTGGAACGCCGCGTGCGCAAGATGGAAGAATGGCTCGCAAACCCGTCGCTGATGACGGCCGACGCCGACGCCGAGTACGCAGCCGTCATTGAAATCGATCTTGCGGACATCAGCGAACCGATAGTCTGTTGTCCAAACGACCCAGACGATGCGCGACTGTTATCTGAAGTAGCTGGGGACAAAGTCGACGAAATCTTTATCGGCTCCTGCATGACCAATATCGGCCACTTCCGCGCAGCGGGTAAATTGCTTGATGCCGCTGAATCGGTGAACACGCGCTTTTGGATCTGTCCGCCCACGCGCATGGATGCCCATACGCTCATGGAAGAGGGCTACTACAACATCTACGGCCGTGTCGGCGCACGCACAGAAATGCCGGGCTGCTCGCTGTGCATGGGTAATCAGGCGCGGGTTATCGCCGGCACTACCGTGCTGTCCACATCGACTCGAAACTTCCCAAATCGTCTGGGCGATGGCTCGAATGTGTACCTGACTTCAGCAGAGCTCGCGTCTGTGGGTGGCATTCTGGGTCGCCTGCCAACGCCTGAGGAGTACATGGAGTACGCGTCAAAAATTGATTCAATGGCGTCTGAGGTTTATCGCTACATGAACTTCGATCAAATCGAGTCTTTTCAGAAGTCGGCAGAGGAAGGCAAATTGATCGCCGCTCAGCAAATCGTCGAGGTCGCGTAATCCGAACTTGAGCGCTCTTTGCAACGAACGCCTGGGTCGCGCCACATTCGCGCCCAAAGGGCTTTCTCCACCTCGACCGGTGTTGACACCAACTGCTGTCAGAGATAATCCAACAGTTCTAACGCCGAGCCTAGGATCACTCTCGAGACGGTAAGTTCCTCTTGGTTTTGGTTACTTCCCACATCCGGAATGTGGAACACCTTAAATCCAGC
>DEBN01000173.1:0-2772 GCA_002348825.1 Gammaproteobacteria bacterium UBA2955 | reverse complement strand
GCGGCGACGGCTAATTTGTGCGCCGCCAATAGATAAGGGTCCGGCGCGGGCTTTGTGCGCCCAGCTTCGTCTGCACAAACAAAATGTTGAAAAAAGTCGTGCAAACCGGCCTCCATCAGATGCCGCTCGCACACGTCGCGACGATTTGAAGTGGCTACCGCAGTGGGAATCGCATGTTCTTGCAAGCGTTCTAAGACGGCGACCACCCCGGACTTTACCTGGACCGGATGCAATTGAGTGTGCTCGACAAACCGTTCGGTCCAGCGTTCATGCATGGCAGCATGGTTGAAATCTCGGCCGTAGGCTGAGCGTAAGATCTGCTCTGTCTCAACGTGGCTGTTGCCAATGCAGCGGTCATAGACCAGAGCCTGATATTCGAAGCCTACATCAGCAATCGCGCGAATAAAGGCCGCACGGGCGGGAGTCTCGGTGTCTAGTAATGTGCCATCCATGTCGAACACCACAGCCGCGGGCATACCGTATGGCGCATTCACAGATATTAGGCCTCGCTTCGCGACTGCGCGGCGTCACGCCGATAGAGCGCTTCGCCACAGCGCCAACAAAAGCTCGCTTCTCGCGAGTGGCCCTCGGCGGCGCACTCTGGGCAGGTACGCGTATTTGCCTGGCGACGATTGGCCTCATTCAGCTCCAGGGTGACGATACCGGTCGGCACCGCGATAATGCCGTATCCCATGATCATTATGAGCGCCGCAATCGCCTGACCAAGCGGCGTAATCGGCGCAATATCGCCATAGCCCACCGTGGTCATGGTCGTCACCGCCCAATATATGCTGTGCGGAATACTGGCGAATTCGGGATTATCACCGCCCTCCACCAGATACATCAGGGATCCAAAAACCACCATAAGGGCCATAACCGAACAAATAAATACGGTTATTTTGCGGCGACTCGCGGCTAGGGCTTGAGTGATCAATTCAGCCTCGCCGACGTAACGCACCATACGCAGGACTCGGAACACCCTGAGCACACGGACTACGCGGATCACTAAAAAGTACTGACTGCCGTCAATCCATAGACTCAGAAGCATGGGCAATACGCCCATCAAATCGACCAGGCCGTAAAAGCTCTTGGCGTAGGACCATCTGTTTTGTATCGACCAAAGCCGCAATCCGTATTCCACGGCAAAGAGCAATGTAAAGCTCCATTCCGCGATATAGAGCCAATCTCCATACCGCGCATGAATCTGCGGTACCGAGTCCAGCATAACCAGCACAACGCTGGCGAGAATGACCACGATCAATCCGACATCAAATGCCTTGCCGGCGCGCGTCCCAGCTTCAAAAATGACGATACGCACGTCATCCCTAAATGTACTCAAACCTTTCTGCTCTTCGTGCAACGACGGTCACCGACAGAACGGCCAGTCTCACACCTCGACCCAACAAAAGCAAACAGCCGCAAACCGCCAGCCTTCCGTTACTTTACGACACAAAAACCGACCCTAATTTTCGGCGGGAAGCCATTTCGGCTCCGGCCGCGTTCGTTTACTTTTGGTGCGTTTTTATGGATTATCAACCTTGGCAAATATGCCGCAATCATATAAATTCGCGCGACGTTTATGGCTTACTAAATAGTTCGGATTACGAAAGAAAAATGATTAGCAAACTTTCAGTGGACATTTCCACTCCCAGAATTGTGTTCTTCGCAATTCTAAGCAGTCTAGTTTTCGCGTTACTTTTCGTATCACCTAGAGCCGCCGCCGAATTTGGGTATGTGGGCGATGAAAAGGTAGAAATTCAGCGCATCTCACAAGGCAAATTTCGCTACCCTCGCTCCGCGGCACGGCGTGAAATTGAGGGTGAGGTCGTTATCGAGTTTACCGTGGGCGTCACCGGTGAGGTGGTCGACGCCTTTGTTCTTGAGGCGACACCTCCCAACCGCTTCGAAAAAAATGCACTGAAGTACGTTAGATCTTGGGTATATGAGCCAATGCGCGTGAACGATGTACCAACGGAGGTCAAACGCCTCGAAACCAGAGTTGTATACCGCCTTCGCGACTGACGTATCGGCTCGCTAGGGCGCACCGTTACGATCGCTACGAAGACGTAAACGTTAGGAGTCGCAAACCTTAGTGCTCATTCGATACCAAATCCTCGCCGCGGTCACCATATCCTGTATCGCCATAGCTGTTGTCATGACTGCCGGGCTACGCGAGCAGATGACGCTGCAAGAAGCCAGCCTGTCGAGTACCAGCACCACACTATTTGATGCTTCCTGGTCGAACACCAACGAAAGTAGCTTCGTCACCTATCTAGAAAAATGGAATCCAGACGGCTTTTCCAACGACTTTATTGACCGCTTCGGCCCGAACGCGGACCTTAGCGAATTCGACGAACCCGAAATCGGCGTTCTCAACAGCGCGATCGCCGAGCGTGACGCGGACTTTGTCGATGACCTGCTGAGCTACGTCCTCGAGTCCGAATTTGACGAGGGCTATCTAAGCTTCGCCATCGTCTATGCATTAGACGGCGAACGTCTGTTCTGTGGTTCTGCATTCGACTACGGTATAGACCCTTGCAGCAGCACGGCAAAAATTGATTTCCAGTCGCCACTCAATACATTTTTGCAGCGCACCGTCCGATCCAAACGACAAATAATCTTCGTTGACGACGTCAGTAACGAAGAAGCGTCAACGATCAATCAAGCCATTGTCTTTCCTGTTAAAAACGCGAAACGCGAGATCATCGGCGTCACCGCGCTGGCGCGCAATATGTTTTCAAACATAGAACTGTACGAAGAGCTTTACGAAGT
>DEBN01000135.1 GCA_002348825.1 Gammaproteobacteria bacterium UBA2955 | reverse complement strand
GCACAGCTAGCCGCTTTTACTGGTGTCCAGCAGTTCCGAATCGCGGGATATGCTCCAACGACAGTCCGTTGTTTTGCTGCGAAAGTGATCGATCTGGTTGTTCGAGCTCTTGTCGGGTTGCGCCCGCTGATCAAGCTTTTTGTGGGAATGGTTATCATTATCATTAGTGCTGTTATTTGCTGTAGGATCGAAGACGCCTGTATCGATTTTTGGCAGGCATAACAAAAAAAGGAGACGGGATATGATACGAGCAAAAATATGGCTTGTTTTGGCTGGATTACTCTTAGCGACCTCTTCGACATATGCAGAGGTGATTGAAAATTACACCTGGAAAGCGGTTCCTGGGAAGGATGCTGAGATGCTAGCTGCTTTTACCGAGGCGAAAGCAATTCATGAAGATATGGGCGCGTCGGTATCGATGAGTCAGCACGGCACAGGTAGTACTCAACTGATCGATTACACCATGCGATGGGATAATTTGGATGCCTGGGCAAAGAGCATGGACATGGGTAGATCTCCAGAGGGGGCGGCGCGCTGGCAGAAATTCATGGCCCAGTATGACGAACCTGTTGGGGAAATGGTTGCCAGCAGTGGCGGCGCTAATCTTGACAGTTCTAAGAGTGCGGATGACTTCGACGGCAACTATGTTTTTGCAGTTTTTGTTTGGGAGCCAAACGAAGGCCAGCGAGCTGAGTTTTTGGCGGGCGCAATGGCTGCTGAGAAGCTGCACGAGAGCTTGGGTGCGCGTGTAGAGGTTTACGGGGAGCAATTTGGCGACTTTGGCCGAGTGCACTACGTCATGATGTACGACGATTATGCGTCTTGGGCAGAGTCAAACAAGAAGATGGCCCAAAGTAAGGAATGGGCTGAGATGCAGGCCGCGAGCGCAGCTGGCGGAACCGGAACACTGGTCTCCACTATGCGGGGTCAGACTTTAGTTGCGCAATAGTTAGCTTAAAAACTAACGAAGCCCGCCGCATGGCGGGCTTTTTTTTCTGCACCCACAACGGTCATTGGTTAGGTGCGTCGATAAGGGATTTTTATTGGCGCCGGTCACCGCGGCTGTCTTGATGAATTGGTTGCGCGCGGCTTAGCCGGCATGACTTGCAATTAAAATGGGCGAGCATTGTCGGTATGTGCGCACCACCTTGCTTTGGTGAGAAAAGGTATTAGCGCCGCTAATGCTTCTTTCGTCGCAAGCCGTTCCAGCGCCTCTGCAGCGTAGGCGGACACGTATCGGTTCGAGTCTCGCAATGACGCGGAGAGCGCTGCGGTCATTTGGCCTTTTAAAACGCACGCGGGGTTAGCGGTAAAACGCAATAAACTCAGTGCAGCGTCGAACCGAACCTCTGATTCGGAGTGTTGTAAACACTCGATCAAAGCTTTGGTCGCTTTAATTGTCGGGGGTGTTAACCCGAGCGCTTCGACTGCACTGATCATGACATGGATATCGGGGTCGTTTAAGCCATCTAACAGAGTATTTTGGGTTGCTAGGGTGCCTATCTCGCCCAAAGCAAACGCTGCGTGTTTTCTCGCAATCGGAGAGCCGTTCTTATACAGCAGTCGCAACGCCGGCAACGCCGGTTCCCCAAGATTTGCGAGGCCGTGAGCTGCGCTTCTCGCTGCAGCATCTATTCGCCAACGGGCGCCATTGTCGGAGTAGCGTTTCGTGTTGTCATTGTCAGCATTGTTGGTGTTCATTGCCGAGGCCAAAATTTTTAAGGCGTCTCCGTTTCCAGCTTGCGCACTATGGCTGAGTTTGAACGCGGCGTTGAGGGAGATAATTTCATTCTCTCCCAGAAGTGCTTGTTCGAGCTCGGTTGCAGAGAATTCTGTCGGGCCACTGCCTGACGTTGGTTCTATGCCATGTAACCAATCCCAAGTTGATTTCCATATTGGGTTTAGATCGAAATCTGGTCGATTTCTTGGCCGTCGCCAGTCAGCTGGCCTGACGCCCGTGACTTTTTTTGGTGGCAGGAGTCTGGTGAATTGGAACTTGATCATGTAGCGATCTAGTTTTGAATTGTTGAGCATTTTGCGATGCCATAAATCGTAGTGAATCAGCAACAGAGTGCCCGCTTCTCCGAAAGCGGCAACTTCCTTGCATTGCTTAGGCAGTAACTGATGAAAATACTGCGATCCGGCTAACAGGCCTGTGGGGCCCATAGCGCTTTTGGTGTTCTGGGGGTAATACATCAGCATCGCCCACCATGGTCGATGATTTCGAACCCGTCTGGTGTAGCCCCAATAGCTGTCTTTGTGCCAGGCCTGTTCGGTACTTCCAGGTGGATTTGTATGCAGTGCGCGGTGCGCATGAAAGCTGTACTCGTCGCCGAGAATACTAGTGAGCGCGCCGCGAACGACGGGTTCTTCGATCAGCTGGTGCAGTTGAGGCACCAGGGGCATCAAATTGTTGCCGAAGTGGCCGGATCCACCCTGAAGTTGTTCCAGCTTGTTGAAGATTTGCTGGTGAAATTCGGCTGGTAGTTCCGATCGCAGTAGCAGATAGCCAGTAGTAACGAACTGTCTGAGTTGCTCGTTACTGAGCGCCAATGGAAGAGCCTCTATTTCTTTACTATGCGCGTTCATTTGTCGCCTTGGTTAAAAATTGGTTTGCGTTTTTCTAAGAACGCCGCCATACCCTCTTTGGCATCCGCTGTGCCGCGCGTCGCCATCACAGCGTCGCGCTCCGCAGCTAGCAGCTCATCAAGATCTTTGCTGTTGCTGTTGACGAGCACCGACATCATTGCCGTTACAGCGCTTGCGGGCATCCCGGCCAGTTCCTGGGCCAGCTTTAATGCCTGACCTTTGAGTTCATGCAGAGGCCAGATTTCATGTACCAAGCCGATTTCCAGCGCTCGAGGCCCAGAGATTTTTTTTGCGCGCAGAATCATGTCCATGGCGTGTTGCTCGCCCACGCATTTAGCTAATCGAGCACTGCCGCCCCAAGCCGGTACCGCGCCTAGATCGAGTTCTGGAAGTCCGATTTGCGCACCCTCATCAGCGGCGAGGCGGAAATGACAACCCAATGGGAGCTCCAGGCCGCCGCCTAAGCAGTAACCGAAAAGAGTCGTTATCCATGGTTTTCCCATATTTTCGATGGCGGCAATCACTCGCAAGCGTTGGTCGAAAACCGCATCCGCGCTTCCCATTCGTTTGATGCCTTCCGGCAATTGTTTAAGGTTCATACCAACCGAGAAGTTGTCTAGTCCTTCCGAAGTTAGGACGATGGCGCGGATATTCTTATCTGCGGCGATTTCTGCCACCCGTGCCTCTAGCTCGTCCATGAACTCCAGAGACATTCTGTTGTAGGGCGCGTCATTGATTGTGAGACAGGCCACTGCTGCATCTACTTCAAATAAAAGGGCGTTGCTCATTGTGTTTTCCGCTTAACGATCGGTTGAACCTAGCGACTTATGTCGACCATAAATTAACCTAAAATTCGCTTCGCCTTCAAATTCCGCGTGGCGCAGCCACAGCTGCGATTCAACCGCCCGCATAATCCGTTGCTTATAGTCGCTTAATGTCAGTTAGCTTACCGATTGTTTTAGTTTATTGTTTTAGGGGTTGCGCAAACTAAACAGAGGGAGTCGAGTATGTCGGATGAAAAAGTTGTGCTTTTTGGTGTTGAAGACGGGGTCGCTACAATACGTTTGAACCGGCCGGATATGCTCAATGCGATGACTGACGAACTGATGCAAGGTATCAGTCATGCCATCGATTCTGTTCGAGACAACGAATCGGTACGGGTGGTGATCCTCACCGGAGAAGGGCGCGGTTTTTGCGCCGGCGCGGACTTGCAGCAGGTTGCGCAGCCGCAAGAACAAAAGACTGATGCTCAAGGCTCTGTAGGTAAGCAGGACACCTTTAATCAAGCGTTGACGGATGTCATGAACTGCCCAGTGCCAACCATTGCTCGGGTAAACGGCGCTGCAGCGGGCGGCGGGTTTGGGTTAGCACTCGCCTGTGACATCACGATCGCCGCAGAGTCTGCGTTTTTCGTAGCTACTTTCGGTCCTAATCTAGGGATCGTTCCAGACATGGGTACGACATGGAATGTTCCACTTCGCGCCGGCAGAGCGAAAGCTCTGGGAATCGCATTGTTGGGTGAACGCATTACCGCAGCACAGGCGGCAGATTGGGGACTGATTTGGGCTTCAGTTAGCGACGCAGAATTGGATTTAGAAGTGCGTCGGGTAAGTGAGATTCTTAAGTCTTCGTCGCCCGATGCCGCGGTGCGAATAAGAGAAACAATAAACGAATCTATTCACTCCAGCTTTGAGGAACAACTGGCGCTTGAAATGAGACATCAGGCGGTCTTAATACCGAAGAATATGCGGGAAGGGGCCAAGGCCTTTCTGGAGAAAAGGCGCCCGCAATTTGATGGTTCAAGAAAGGACTCGCGCATGGGCTGAAGCAAAAAAGTGCGCACTGGAGTCGCCTCGGCCGTGCGCCGCTTTACTTGACTTCGCGCCACCGCACCGCCAATTTAGTAGCGCGAGCGAGCTGGAGGGGAGTTCATGAGCGAACATAACGCAGGGGAGAACGCTGCGCATTCGGGACACGATTCGAATGGCACCATTAGCGAAGTGGTCGACCGCGGAGAAGATGGTCGCGTTCCGTTAAGAACCAAAATGTTCTTCGGTGCTGGCGCAGGCGGCGAAGCAGCATCAATGTGGACGTTCAACGCGCTCCTCTTAATTTTCTACCAACAGATTTTGGGTCTGCCAGCCGGCATGGCAAGCATAGCGCTAGGCCTGGCTATTTTTTCTGATGCCATAACCGATCCACTGATTGGCGCCTTCTCTGACCGTTTCAAATCACGTTTAGGTAGGCGACATCCTTTTCTTTTTCTCGCCCCAGCGCCCTTGGCGCTCTGCGTCTTTCTGATTTTTCACCCGCCGGCATTTGTAGTGGACTCGCAATCACTATTGTTTGCCTGGCTTTTCGTCTTCACGGTATTGCAGCGCACATTTCAAACTTTTTACGTTGTGCCGCACCTCGCTTTGGGCGCTGAGCTCTCGACAGACTATATCGAGCGCACACGCATTATGTCCTTCAATAATCTGTTTACCCTGTATGGCGGCATGCTGATGCACGTGATGGTCTGGTTTGTGATCTTTGGGTTTTTCTTCGCAGATCAGGGCGGTCAGCTTCACCGCCCTGCATATACTTGGACTATTCTGCTGGCTTGCACGATCATCCTAGTGTCCATATTCGCATGCGCTTGGGGCACCCGGGATCAGATTCCGAGGCTGCTGGAAAACCGGATAGAGGATGGCAAGGCATTTTCTTTCCTTTCTCTGTATTCCGATATTTGGTCGGTTCTGAGGAACAAAAATTATTTGTATCTCCTGCTAGGGCTGTTTTTCCTTTCTTTAACGATCGGTACACACGAAACCCTCGCGATTTTTATGGGAACTTTTTTCTGGGAGCTAACACCATATCAAATAGGGTGGTTGATCGTCGGCAGCATAGTTGGAACACATCTTGGTTTCTTTTTGGCTGCGCGACTTCATGAACGCTTCGATAAACGCCGAACCATTGCCGTTTCTGCCATAGGGCTGAGCTTTTTTTGGTCGATGGTTGTGAATTTGACGTTGCTTGGATTAGCCCCAGCCAACTCTTCTTGGGCGTTAGTAGGCATGATCATATTTTTTGGGGTCTTTTCCTCGGGTTTCGGCGCGATTTTGAACATCAGTGTGATGTCTGCGCTCGCAGATATTGCGGACCAGCACGAACTCAATACGGGACTGAGGCTGGAAGGAATTTTCTACTCTGCTCGGGCTTTTTTTGCGAAAGCCATGAATGCGGTTGGGCACGTAGTTGCGGGGTTTGCGTTGGAGGTCTACGTCAAGCTCCCGCCCGCTTCTGTGCCAGGAGAGGTGGCTGAAGACGTCATATTCCGATTGGGAGTTGTGGACGGCCCGCTCGCCATGATTGGCGGCGTAATCGCCGGCTTCGTTTATCTGGGGTATCGACTGGATAAGTCCACGCATCGAGAAATCAGACGCTCGCTAGAGGCGCGCGCGGGCACCCAATCGCCTCTATAACATTGCTCCATCGAGCTCACATTTCAGTGCCGAGCCCTCAAGCATTTCCGGTGTTGCTGGTGTATTATGCCGCGCTCAATTCCGGCGTCCCGATGATCAGGGAAGCCTTTTTTATACGGTATTAGCTCTCGAAAAAAAGCATGAATGTATCCATCGAAACAATGACAGGTCTGGAGCGACGTTTAACCATTGGCGTCGGCAGTGAAGAATTTGAAACACAAATTACCCAGCGCCTGCAGGAGGCGCGCGGGCGGGTAAATATCCCTGGGTTTCGCGCCGGTAAGGTGCCACTAAAAGAGGTTCGGCGTCGTTATGGTGCAGCCGTTCGGGCAGAAGTCGCTAGCGAATTAATGCAAAGCAGTTTTATGCAGGCGGTTCAGCAGGAGCAAATGAACCCCGCCGGATCGCCGAAATTGGATGTGGTGAAAATGGACCCCGGCATGGATTTTGAGTTTACCGCGACCTTTGACGTGTATCCGACCATCGAACTCGCCGATTTCAGCAAAATCAGTATCAAACGTCCGAGCGCAGAGATTGGCGAAGGCGACGTCGAGACCATGATCGGCAAGCTGCAAGAGCAGCACACCAGCTTTGAAGTGGCGGATCGTGCCGCTGCAACGGGTGATCAACTTAAGATCGACTTTGTGGGTACTCTAGAGGGTGAGCGCATAGATTCGGCATGCGGTGAGAGCTTTACCTTTAAGGTTGGCGAGGGGCAGATGATCGAGGACTTCGATCAGGCGATATTGGGTATGGCTGCCGGGGAAGAAAAATCCTTCGACGCCACCTTCCCCGAAGATTACCGAGCGGAAGAGTTACAGAATAAAACGCTGCAATTTTTGGTCACTGTGCACGAGGTCAGTGAAGCCGTTGTGCCAGAGCTGAACGATGAGTTTTTTGAGAAATTTGGCGTGACCGAGGGCGGCGAGGCAAGCTTCCGTGAAGAAATTAAAAAGAACATGCAGCGAGAACTTGAATCTTCAAAGAAAAATCAAATTAAACAACAAGTTATGGATGGTTTATCTAAAATACATGAGTTTTTAATTCCTCATGATGTGGTGCGCCGAGAGATTCAGGCTTTGAAGGATCAAATGCTTAACCAGTTTCAAATGCCACAGGGTCAGGCACCGCAACTGGATCTGCCCGATGCGCTGTTTCAGGATCAAGCAGAACAGCGGGTAAAAGTCGGTTTACTGGTTAATGAAATTATCGTTAAACACGAGATGCAGGCCGACGCTGCCTTAGTCGATGCGCAACTCAAGATCATCTCGGAACCCTATGACGAGCCTGATCAAGTCATCAACTGGTACCGAAGCAATCCCGAGCAGATGCAGAATGTTGAAATGGGCGTACTTGAAGATCAAGTGGTGGACCTTATATTGAGCCAGTCGACGGTTGAAGAAGTCGTCGCCAGCTATGCAGATGTTTTGAGTGGCGCCGCAATAGCCGATCCCGAAGCGGAGACAGGCTCAGATGATGCAGAGTCGGAAGCCGTTGGGGCTAAAGAGTAAGCTTAGCCTCGGACCATTGAACAAGCATTCGCTGTTTGGCATGCAAAGATGATGCAGCGATTTGATACCGCCACAATGAGGTAAAAGAATGTCTTACGATTATGATCGATTAGCGCAGCCCGTGAACAACCTGGGCATGGTGCCCATGGTAGTCGAACAAACAGCGCGCGGAGAACGCGCGTATGATATTTACTCGCGCCTCCTGAAAGATCGCATTATTTTTTTAGTCGGGCCGGTTGAAGATCACATGGCCAACTTAGTTGTGGCCCAGATGCTGTTTCTGGAATCGGAAAACCCAGACAAGGACATTCATCTATACATTAACTCTCCGGGCGGCTCGGTGACCGCAGGAATGTCGATCTACGATACTATGCAGTTTATTCGTCCCGACGTGAGCACGTTGTGCGTCGGTCAAGCGGCCAGTATGGGGGCGTTTTTGCTGGCCGCGGGCACCGCAGGCAAGCGTTATGCGCTACCTAACTCGCGCATGATGTTGCATCAGCCCTCTGGCGGCTCCCGAGGTGTGGCGGCGGACATCGAAATACAGGCGCAAGAAATATTGCTGATGCGCGAGCGTTTGAACAAGCTTATCGCAGAACATACAGGCAAGGATGAGGCGACTGTCGCAAAAGACACGGATCGCGACTTTTGGATGAGCCCGGATGCGGCGCTGGAATATGGTCTGGTGGACAAAGTTCAGAAAACACGTAGCGAACTTGCGACCAAAGCTGAATAAAGGACGCCGCTCGGCGACTTGCAATCCACTCAGAGGTTACGCAATCTACATGTTGTGGATATGCGAAAGATTTTTAGATAGAGGAAAATATGTCCGACGATAGCGGCAAAAGCGACGACTCTGGCAAACTGCTGTATTGCTCTTTTTGTGGTAAGAGTCAGCATGAAGTACGTAAGCTCATCGCCGGCCCTTCAGTATTTATCTGTGATGAATGTGTCGAATTATGTAACGACATCATTCGCGAGGAAGTGGCTGAATCGGCGGAGTCGACAGAGTCCAACAAACTACCCGTGCCGACCGAGATTAATAAAATTCTCGACGAGTATGTTATCGGTCAGGAACATGCCAAAAAGGTGCTGTCCGTTGCGGTTTACAACCATTACAAACGGCTGAACTATGGCGCGAAAAAAGACGATGTAGAACTGTCGAAGTCGAACATCCTGCTTATTGGGCCGACTGGATGTGGCAAAACATTGCTCGCCGAAACGCTCGCTAGGTTGCTGGATGTACCGTTTACAATCGCTGATGCAACCACGCTCACGGAAGCGGGATACGTTGGCGAAGATGTGGAAAACATCATTCAAAAGTTGCTTCAGAAGTGTGATTACGACGTCGATCGTGCGCAAGTAGGCATCGTGTATATTGATGAAATAGACAAGATTTCGCGCAAGTCTGACAACCCGTCCATTACTCGGGACGTATCCGGCGAGGGTGTGCAGCAGGCGCTGTTGAAGCTAATCGAGGGTACTGTCGCCTCGGTTCCGCCCCAAGGCGGTCGCAAACATCCCCAGCAGGAGTTTTTGCAGGTCGACACTTCAAAAATTCTGTTTATCTGTGGTGGAGCGTTTGCCGGCCTTGATCGAGTTATCCTCGATCGGTCAGATAAATCTGGCATCGGTTTTGGTGCAGAGGTTAAGAGTGAGGCCGATCGCGGCACCATCGGCGAAACATTGCGGGCCGTAGAGCCCGAGGATCTGGTGAGGTATGGCTTGATCCCGGAGTTCGTTGGTCGACTGCCGGTTGTTGCAACGCTCAGTGAACTCGATAACGACGCGTTAATTCGCATTCTTACTGAACCAAAGAACTCGCTAACTAAGCAATACACTAAACTTTTTGAAATGGAAGGCGTCGAGGTGGACTTTCGCGAGGACGCGCTCCGCGCTGTCGCGGAAAAAGCGACAGAACGCAAGACTGGCGCACGCGGGTTACGCTCCATACTTGAAGCCGTGTTATTAGACACCATGTATGAGTTACCGTCGTCCGAGTCGGTGAGCAAAGTGGTGATCGATGAAAGCGCGATTAAAGGCGATAGTGAACCGATGCTCATCTATGAGAACGTAGACAAGGCCAAAGCAGCGCCCGAAGAGTAGCGATCGTCGCCTCGGTGGCGCGAGCACTTTGCAGTGCGCATGCGCGGCCTGTTCATGACACGGAACCGTTGGTTCGGTGTCTGACATAGTTTTACTCAAACGAGAGCGAATATGGCCAAAACCCCCTTAGAACTGCTGCCGGTGCTGCCTTTGCGCGACATGGTGGTCTTTCCCCACGGTGTACACCCGTTATTTGTTGGAACCGAGAGTTCTATCCGAGCGCTCGAAGCCGCGATGGCCGACAGTAAAAAAATCTTTTTGATCGCAAAAAAAGATTCCGACAAGACCGACTTAGAGGCTGAAGATCTCTATTCATTGGGTACCGTTGCGACCATATTGCAGTTGCTTAAGTTGCCCGATGGCACCGTGAAAGTACTGGTTGAGGGCGGTCAGCGAGCCGAAATCGCCAGCATTGAGTTCGCTGAAGAATATATTCGTGCAGAAGTCGAGTTCTGCACAGAAGCGGTTATGGATGGCCGCGAGGCAGAGGCTCTGGTGCGCACGCTGTTGTCTCAGTTCGAGCAGTTCGCTCAAAACAATAAAAAGATTCCGCAGGAGGTTCTGGCCTCGCTCTCTGGTATTGACGATCCGTCACGCTTGATGGACACCGTAGCGGCACAGATTTCTCTGGAACTGGAAGACCGGCAACGTATTTTAGAAATATTGGAGCCGAATAAGCGCATGGAACTCTTGCTGGGGTTGATGGACGCCGAGATTGACGTTCAGGAAATGGAAAAGCGCATTCGCGGAAGGGTCAAGAAACAGATGGAACAAAGTCAGCGCGACTACTATCTGAATGAGCAAATGAAGGCGATCCAGAAAGAGATGGGCGACGACTCGCAAAGCGAAGTCGACGATCTACAGCAGCGGATTGAAGGGCTGGGTATGCCGGTAGAGGCCAAGGAGAAAGCCCAGAGCGAACTGAATAAGCTGAAGAATATGGCGCCAATGTCGGCGGAAGCTACTGTAGTTCGTAGTTTTATCGATTGGATGGTCAACATTCCGTGGAGTAAGAAGAGCAGAGTGCGTAAAGATCTGCTGGCGGCGCAGCGCATTCTCGATGAAGATCATTATGGTCTGGAGGAAGTTAAAGACCGGATAATCGAATATTTGGCGGTGCAAAACCGCGTTAAGCGTTCGAAAGGGCCAGTGCTCTGCCTGGTGGGTCCTCCTGGCGTCGGTAAAACCAGCTTGGGTGAAAGCATTGCTCGAGCAACCAATCGCAAGTTCGTGCGTATGGCGCTCGGTGGAGTGCGTGACGAAGCTGAGATTCGCGGCCATAGACGAACCTACATTGGCTCTATGCCCGGAAAAGTTTTGCAGAAAATGGCTAAGACTGCGGTTGTGAACCCCTTATTTTTGCTGGATGAGATCGACAAAATGGGTATGGACATGCGTGGTGATCCAGCCAGCGCACTTTTAGAGGTTTTGGACCCAGAGCAGAATAACTCGTTCAATGACCATTACCTGGAGGTTGATTACGATCTGTCGAACGTATTTTTCATTTGCACTTCCAATTCGATGAATATCCCAGCGCCTTTGTTGGATCGCATGGAGATTATTCGATTGCCGGGCTATACCGAGGATGAAAAACTCAATATTGCACGACGTTATTTGGTGCCTAAGCAAGTCGCTAACAACGGTCTCGCGAAGAATGAGCTGGAGATTACTGACGACGCGTTGCTGGCCCTCATTCGCTACTACACCAAAGAAGCCGGTGTCAGGGGTCTAGAGCGCGAGATCGCCAAACTCGCACGAAAAGTCGTCAAGCAACAGGCCTTAGATGCAGTAACTAAACAGACTGGGAAGAAGAACGCCAAAAATTCGAAGGCGCCCAAAGGAAAAACGGTCGTCGTCAAGACTGCAGATCTTGAAGACTACAACGGTGTTGCAAAGTTCACCTATGGACTCGCCGAAGCGGACAATAAAATAGGCATTGTCACTGGGCTGGCTTGGACTCAAGTTGGCGGCGAATTGTTGAACATTGAGGCAGTTGCGATGCCGGGCAAGGGCAAGCAGATAAAAACCGGATCGCTTGGTGACGTAATGCAGGAGTCTATTCAGGCAGCGCTAACGGTTGTTAGAAGTCGCAGCGAATCGCTTGGCATTGATAACGAATTCTTCGAAACCTCTGATCTGCACATTCATGTGCCCGAAGGCGCAACCCCTAAAGATGGTCCAAGTGCGGGTATTGGTATGTGCACGGCGATGATCTCTGTGATCACGGGCGTGCCGGTCAAGGCTGAAGTGGCTATGACGGGGGAGATAAATCTGCGTGGGCAGGTGTTACCGATCGGCGGGTTGAAAGAAAAGCTTTTGGCGGCCCATCGCGGCGGCGTCAAGCAGGTCATTATCCCAGCAGAGAACGAAAAAGATTTGAAAGAAATTCCGGACAACGTTAAGTCCAAATTGCAGATCCATGCCGTTAGTTGGATTGAAGAGGTGCTGCATATTGCTCTGGAGGAAATGCCCAAGCCGTTGGTGAAAAAAAACCGTCGGTTGACAGAAGAAGCACAGATTCCGGCAAAGACTCGCAGAAAAAGCAAATCCCAGCCGTTGAGCCCGCATTAATAGAGCCCTGGAATACCTTGCGTCCGCATAGGGGTGTTGGTATAAAACCTAGGGCCCTTGCGGGTCTGTTCTTCAATAAGCGGAGCCAAAGTCTTGGGCGGGATTCAGTAAGACGGGCTAGCGCATCAGCTAAGGGGCTAAAGTGAATAAAAGCGAACTAATCGATCAAATTGCCGAGTCGGCAGATATTTCCAAAACAGCAGCCAGTAGAGCGTTGGAAGCCACCATTGACGCGGTGGCAGGCTCACTTAAGAATGGCGAGAGCGTTTCGCTGGTTGGGTTTGGCACTTTTCTGGTGCGAGAGCGCGCAGCGCGCGCGGGACGCAACCCGAAAACCGGTGCGACCATACAAATTGCGGCGGCGAAAGTACCCGCTTTTAAACCGGGCAAGGCGCTGAAAGACGCCTTAAACTAGGATTCATTAGTGCATGGAAAGGGCGCGAAATACGCGCCCTTTTTGTTTTGGGCGCTATAATTTCGCAGTGCTAGCGAGCGCGGCTCTTTTCGATAACAAAGATACGGACAAGTCAGATGTTGCAACAGCTTCGCGACCAAACTCAGAGCACCGGCTTCAAGGTGTTGGTCATCGCCATAATCGCAGTTTTAGTATTATTCGGTTTTGGCGCGACCAACGTCTTTTCGGTTGGAGACCCAGAGGTCGCTGAGGTCGGCAGTTTCGCTATCACGGAAAGGGTGCTGGGGGTTGAGACCGAGCGTGAACGCCGCCGTATACTCGGGCAGATGGGTCCCGATTTTGACCCAAATGATATTGATCGACTGCAATTGCAGAAGTTTTCACTCTCCCAGCTGATAAATAGGCAGGTGCTTTATCAAGCGGCGGCGAATCTTGATATCAAGGTCTCGCCTGAAACAGTGAACCGAGAGCTTTTGCAAAATCCGGCCTACCGGCGAGACGGTGTGTTTGATGAAGCGTTGTACCTGCAGCAGGTGCAAATGCT
>DEBN01000005.1:7415-18214 GCA_002348825.1 Gammaproteobacteria bacterium UBA2955 | reverse complement strand
GCGCTGCGCTGGCCCGGACAGCCGTGCAGGCGTTGATATAACGCGAACGGCGAGACCGTTGCAGATAAACGCACAGTGGCGGCGTGGGAATCTAGAACGTCATTGATGTAATCAGCTGAATCCAGGCACAGCCGTTGAATCGAGCAGCCTTGTTCGTGCTCAATGCTCAGGTGCTGATATCGCGCCGGTTGAAACCACTCTAAGCTGCGCACCCAGCGGATGCAGGCGAAGTAAAGATCCTGCGCCTCGCTATCGAGTGTCTCGAATAACTGCAAGCTGTCGACTCGCTGAATCAGACGCTCGGCTGCGGCTTCAAGTTGCAATGGCCGCTCGATCACACGACTGAGCGCCGTACTGGATCCTGATGACAGCGCGCGAACCGCATCGAACACGTCATGCGTAGCGGCACTAAAGTCATCGCTTGGCGATTCCAACAGCTCCGAGTGTGCGTTCAACGCGAATTCTGCACCGAGCATTAAAGTCACACGACTGCTGAGCTGATGAGCCTCATCAATCAATAAAAGGTGATTGGACGCGTCCGAGAATCGTTGCAGCTTTACAAACGGGTCAAATAGATAATTGTAGTCACCGATAATCACGTCCGCCCAAAGCGCAAGATCTAAGCTCAGTTCAAAAGGGCAAACAGTGAATTCATCGGCTACCTGCTGTAGCGCTAAGCGATCGGCAATGCCGCACTCCAGCAATCGGTTGATCGCATGCGGCGCCCTCGCGTAGTAATTTTTGCAACCTGGGCACGTTTGCGGATCACAGGGCACGCCCTGGTTTTGGCAAATTTTTTCTCGAGCTGTGAGTTGCACAACGCTGATTTGGCGTGACGAATCCGCGATCAACCGCAGACTGTTCAAAGCCGCTTCTGCACCTGTGGTCCTATTGGTGAGGAAGAACAGTTTCTGGTTAGGCTGCATTAGCTTTAACGCAGGATAAATGGTCGCCATGCTTTTACCCGAACCTGTCGGCGCCTCCAACAGCAAGTGCTCGCCGGCGCGCAGCGATTGATAGACCTGCTGCGCCATGGCCCGTTGAGCAGCGCGAAATTGCGCAAACGGAAATTCCCGTGCACGCATCCATTCCCTACGCCGCTCACATCGCAACCGATGTCTGCGCAACCTAACTTCATAACAAAGCAACGCCAATGCCAAACTCAACTGTGCAGCTTTGACGCACACCGAAGATTCGAATACCTGTTCGGCTAGGGAATCTGGATGAACGTAAACTACCGCGAGTTCGATCGCGCTTAGCGATTCCTGCTCGCTGAGCAACGCCCCATAAATCAGACATTGTCCCCAATCAACCGGATTTAAAGCGACCGCTACTTCGCGCGTGGTTTTATATTCTTCGACTCGTAGCAGACCCTGCTTATTACGCAAAAGCCCGTCTATACGGCCCGCAAGTCGTGTCGCCACGCCGTCTATCGAGACGTCGACATGGACGCTGACCTCCGCTTCAAATTTTTCTGAGCGCTGTTTGCGCGAGGCCTGAATCCGTTGTTGGCATTCGATGCCTTCCTGAGCCTCGACCGCACGACTTTGCCGATTCGGGTGCAAGTCGCCCTGCCGAAATATAAATTCCGCCAATTGCCGCACCGCCAGACGCTGCATCATCAAAGCCTTAGCTTGAGTATTCTGGCGGGCAACGCCAACCCCTCCAGTACTTTAAACCATGCGCGTTGTTGCGGCTGTAACTGATCATTGGGCCCTTTCACCTCAACAAATTCGTAGTTGTTTGAGCCATAGCATACGAACAGGTCCGGGAAACCGCTGCGATAATCTGCAAGATTACGGATCAAAAAATAGCACAGGCGCCGAATGGCACCGATGGGTAAAGCCTCGAGCCACTGCGCTATCGGAATCGTTTCAAACAAGGACCAATTCACCAGACGATTTGCTGTGCCAATTTTCGCGTCGTAGGTAGCTTGCAGAAATTCTGCCAACACAAAGTCATCTTGCAGCCACTGTTCGTGCTGCTGCAGCAGAGCTCGCCGCCGAAAGCAAAAGTCTTCGCTGGTTAGGTCATGGGGAGCAGACTGAAAAGGGTTGGTAAACGCATCTTCTACATCCGCAAAAATTACTGGCCAATACAGTAATCCCGTTAGCGATTTAAATAATGTGTTTTCGCAGTGTATCCCCCAACCGCCGTCGGCAATTAGCGTTGTCAGAGCGTATTCTTCAATCGACTCGTAGGGCGCGTTAATGCGCAGTTCCGTAACTTTGGGCTGAAAACCTGCGCCCCTGCGGCCAAAACGCTCGGCAAATACTTGTTCTTTTGCTGACAGCGGCGCGCTAAGCATCTCCTGACGCAGTAACTCCGCCGCCTCTGGGTATTTTAAACGCCGCAAAATTCTCGCTCGACGCTCCCTTGCGGGGGGTTTATCTGTTAGCTCATAAACGCACAGCGCGAGGTCAAACTTGGAGTTACGTTCAGCCCATTGGCCTAACAGCAAAGCACAGCGTTGCAATCGATCCTCGGGCGTCTCCGGCGTTAAAGAGTTCTCAAGCGCTTCATAAAGAGCCGACGCAAGTTGCGGATATTCATCCAACCGATAGCACAGACCATGCAGATTCTGCCCCAACAGATAAGCATTTAAGGACCGCACATCATTGTACTGCGGCTGGGTAAGCGGCAACGCCTCGTAGCGGATCTGACCTAAGTCTTTGCGCACAAACGTCGACCAATTCTGATTCGCGTTGCCGAAAAACAACAGCTGCGTTAATTGCCAATATCTCTGCGCACGCAAGCGGATCCACGGGCGCAATGCTGCCAGTCGTTTTGCGATTTGCTCATCAGCGTAGCGACTCAACACATATTCGCCGATCAGGCTTTTCGTCGATTTCCTTATCGATGTAGGTACGTTAAAACACTCACACAGTTCCGATTTGGTATAGAGCGCCATCAATCGATCTGCAGCGCCGGGATTGAGGGAAATTAAACCGCGCTGATGCAGTTCCGAGACGGCCGCATCGAGTTCGGCGACTTCCGCGTAGTGCAGCGAAGTGCGCAGGAAATAGGGTCCTTTGCGAATCAGTAGTCGGGCCAGCAAGCGCTGTGCGTCCGCGCTGGCCGCAAGAAATTGCGACAGGCTGTGACTATGTGCTGCACAGAGCATATCGGCGTAGCGACTCAGGACAAACTCGAACGCATGTTGCAGATTGTTCTGATAATAGTCTGCGGGCGCTGGTTGGTGTGGCTGCAAAAGATTAGAAGTTTCGGTCAACGGCGAGCGCATCCACTACCACGAGCTTCGCGAAAACTGTTTGTTGTCGCTATTCGATCAATCATTGTCTTGCGCGTTCTCAAGTAGCGACGTTGCAATGGTTTTCTTGGTATTTGCACCTAAACCTTTGATGGTCTCAACTTGCCGCACTAAATTTCCCTTGCCCGTGGCCAACCGCGCATGCACGTTGTCGTAAGTACCCTGCACTGTTGTCAACTGCTTGCCGAGCTTGTCGACCTCTTCAACCACCCCGGCGAGCTTGTCGTACATAGCTCCCGCTCGTTGGGCTATTTCCAAAGCATTCTTATTTTGTTTCTCGACTCGCCATAAGTTGTTGATGATGCGCAACGCTAACATCAACGTGGTTGGGCTCACGAGCATAATTCGTTGTTCAAAAGCCGCCGTGAACATGCCGGGGTCCATTTCCATAGCCACACTAAAGGCAGATTCTATAGGCACAAACAGCAACACGAAGTCCAAGGAGCGAACATCCGGTAGCTGATCGTAATCTTGGCCGCTCAGACGCTTAATTTGGTTCCGCAGGTCTAAAAGGTGTTGCCGTAACAGCACCTCGCGTTGCTCCTCATCATCGCTCGCCAGCGCGCGCTCATAGGCACTAAGCGTTACCTTTGCGTCAATAATCACGTCTTTGCCTTCAGGCAGTCGAATGAGTACATCCGGTCGTTTCAGTTGCCCGTCTTCGTCACGAGCAGAAAATTGCAAGAAATATTCGTGATCCTTGCGCAGCCCCGACTCTTCTAGAACTCGTTCCAGCACCAGTTCACCCCAATTACCTTGCAGTTTCTTGTCGCCCTTTAACGCCCGGGTCAAATTTTCCGTTTCTGTATTGATACGTTCACTGGCTTTCTGCAGGTTTTGCATTTCGGTGAGCAACGAGGCGCGCTCTTTAACGTCACTCTTGTGCACGTCTTCAACCCGCTGCTTGAACTCGCCAATTTGCTCGCGAAACGGTTTTAGCATGAGCTGCAGACTCTGTTGTTGCTTGGTCTCCTGTTGATCGAGGACTTGTTTAGCCAACAGCTCAAACTCTTTTTTCAGTAGCGCACTGTTGTGCGCAAATACCGCCTCTTTCTCAGCAAAACCTTTCTGCATTTCGCTCATGCGCGCCTGCGCAGCAGCAAAGTCCGTTTGGTATTTTGTCAGACGCTCGTCGGCCTGCTGCAGCTGCTGGGCTTGCTCCGCTAACTGCTGGCCTTGTATTTCAGTTTGAGCGGTTAATGCGGCGTTACGCTGGGAAATATCGGACACTTGTGCCGCGTGTTGCTCTTTCAATAAAGCGGTTTCCGTAGCCGCTTCAACAACGCCTTGCGCGTGGGCTTGCTCCAGCTTTTGTGTCCATTTGGAGACTCCAGTGAAATGACGCCAAGCCCAACCCAAAGCGCCACCAGCAATTGCGGCCAGCAGCAGCCAAGGCAGAAAATATGCCATCGTAAATTCTTCAGTCATCCCTTTCCGCATAGTGACAAGACCCCTTAAGCCTAACCGTTGCGGCCGCGAATTCCGATACGAATCTCTGCACCGTGCATTATTCAGGTGTGGTCAATGACAGCACCCTTGGCGCATGCAAAAATACTCGGGAGTAGCAGTCGATAGGCAAAGCGGAGGAACGGTGGAAAAGAAGAAAATCGGCATTCAGTTGCCACGTCAGGCGAACCCAGAAGCAGTAAAGATCCGTTACGCCCTGGAATTGGAAGCTCTTGAGTCGCTGGCAGAAATCATCGAAATAGATGCGGCCAGCCCTGAAGAGTTTGCCGAAGGTGTTAAAGACATGGACGCCATCATCACCTCTTGGGGTTTTCGTATCGATGCGGAACTCATAAGTAAATTGAAAAAGTGCGTGGTTATCGGCGTAGGCAGTGTCGGTGTTGACATGGTAGACATCGAAGCCGCAACAGAGGCCGGAATCGTTGTCACTAATGTTCCAGACGTGTTCATTGAGGAAGTTGCAGACCACGCGATGATGCTGCTGTTAGCGAGCGCGCGCCGCATGAAAACCATGGCGCAAATGGCGGCAGACGGACAATGGTGGTCAGGCCGACCGTTACTGAACCACATTCCACGCTTGATGGGTCAGACACTGGGTTTACTGGCGTTCGGCAACGTCGCTCGTTGTACTGCAAGACGCGCACAGGCTTTCGGCATGCGGGTAATCGCGCATGACCCGTACGTTAGTGAATTAACCCTCTCCGAGGCCGGCGTCGAGCCTGTGAGCAATAACGAACTGTTTGAAAGATCGGACTACCTGTCACTACACGCGCCCCACAACGACGAAACCCACCACGCCGTCAACGCCAAAACGCTTGCGCTTATGCAACCGCATGCGGTCATCATCAATACCGCTCGTGGTCCGCTAATCGATGAGACAGCCTTAATCGACGCGCTTAACACCGGCACAATTGCAGCAGCCGGACTCGATGTACTGGAACAAGAGCCACCGGAGCCCGACAATCCATTGTTGCGCCACGACAGTGTATTGATTAGCCCCCATGTGGCATCCGCTACAACTCGCATGCGCCCAGAAACGCGGCGGCGGGTTGGCAGAGAAGTCGCCTTGGTGTTACAAAACAAGTGGCCCATGAGCTGCGTAAACCCGACGGTACTGCCAAGAGCGGCATTAGAACGATGGCAGCCTTATCCAATGAACAGGGGCCCGAATCGCTGAGCCAGCGACACCGACGCATCAAAATCTTAAACAATGGGCTGGCTTAACTTAAAGCTGGAAGCGCCTGCGCAGGCCAGTTTTCGTGCGGAAAAATTAACCGAGTGCGCCCTACCCATCACGCTGGTGCTGTTGGAAGGCGGGGTTGTCGGCGTCATTGCGGCTAAAATTTATCAGGTCAGCCCCTTGACGCTCGCCATTATAAGCGCCGCACCCATGTTCGCTAACCTGTCCAGTTTCGCATGGAATCGAATCGCCTCCGGACGCCCCAAAGTAGGCCTCGCAAGCTTACTGCAGATTGGCATACTGTTATGCGTGCTAGCGGTCGCGATCGCACCAATAAACGATCTTGGGGCCGTTGTGTTGGTCGCCAGCATGATCGTTTCACGCATCTTGGTCGCCGGACTCGTTACCGTTCGCAGCGTTATCTGGAGTCTCAATTACGCGCGCAGCAACCGTGCTCAAGCTACCGGTCAACTGCAAATGATTGCGAGTTTGGTCACAGTAATCGTTGCATCAGCGATTGGCCCTATTCTCGATCGCTACCCCGATGGTATGTCCTGGTTGTACGCCGCAGGGGTAGTGACCGGTTTGCTTGGGGTCGCTTTTTTCCGCCGCGTTGTGGTGCTCGGCGAATCTGATCACATTCGTGAAGAATCCGAAGCAAACAACCAAAGACGCCAGTCGGTGAGCTTTATCACCATACTGCGAGATGATCGCAGGTTCGCGAAGTACCAGATGTCGATGTTTGCCGCTGGCTTCGGCAACATGCTCATCGAAGCACCGCTGATTTTTCTAATTACCCGCGAGCTTTCTGCGTCTTATGCGACCTCCATTACGCTGACCATGGTGATTCCGTTCGCGGTAAGTCTGTTGTCGTTACCCCTATGGGCGCGTTATTTGGATCGCGTTCACGTTGCTCAATTTCGTGCCCGCCAGAGCATACTTTGGGTCCTCGCGCTCACCTTAACGCTGATTGGCGCGCTCCTCGGTTCAATTTTATGGCTCGCTATAAGTCGTTTTGTTATGGGCTTGGCACGCGGTGGGGGCAGTCTAGCCTGGCAGTTAGGCCACAATGACTTCGCACGCGCCGATCAGCTTTCAGCGTATATGGGTATTCATGTGACATTGACCGGTGTCCGTGGCGCAATCGCGCCGTTGTTAGGAATGCTGCTGTACACCGCTTGGGGAGGAATAAGCGACGGCGGCGCTTGGGTGTTCGTGCTAGCTGCACTCATCTGCGGGCTTTCTGGCTTGGGCTTTAATCACTTGTATCGCCAAATGAAGCGCGATGGCAGCATCAAACTCAGTGCACCCTCACAATAAAAAAGCCGGGACACGCCCGGCTCTTTATTTATTTCAACCGCTGTTATCTTTCGGTTGGGTCTCTTCCATCCCGCGGTGCGCCGGTACCGGATGAGCCCATGAATACCTTGCGTCCGTCTGCAAGGGTGACATCACGGCCGTTGGCCCGCTTAGATCGGTCTTTGGACTGGTAGCCATCGACAATAATGTAAGTCCCAGGGGTCAGTGACCGTCTGTTCAGACCACGCCGCAACAGCGTATTGGGCGTACCGCCCTCTACCATCCAAACTTCTTTCTCACCCTCTTCCGTGGTGTGCTCTAAGTGAATCCACGCGTGGGGATTAACCCACTCAACCTTAGTAACCGGACCGCGCAGTATGAGAGGTCGGTTGGGATCAAACTCGGCGCCAAACGCATGATGGGCCGATACATTAAGGGTCGCTATGGCTCCAGCCGCGATCGAAACAGCGGTAACACCGATAGCGAACTTGCCAAGACGACTGACTTTTTTCTGTTCCATTAAAACAATCTCCTATACCGCGTCGCATCCATACGCAAAACAATTTCCAACGCCCTATAATACCCATTCATTCACGCTTTGCATGCCCAATTAACCTCACTCGAACTGAGATATCGCCTCGGCTTCGAGCAATCGTGCACCTCGCATGATATTGCCCAAGGCATAATTGCCCTCGTGACATGCGTATTCGTAGACCTTTTCCTCGGTTGCGGGCCACGGATATTCACCGCCCCAGGACGCGGTCCAAACGGTGGGGTCTGTGACCTCGAAACTATAACTTAAGGTTTGTTCGTCGACGCGCTTAAAACGTTCGATCACGCGCAGGTTTTCGTCGGCTCCATACAAGGCCGGCCGTTGAGTGAAATTCTTAGTTTCCACAACTAAGGTATCACCCTCCCAGTGACCGATCGAATCTCCCAACCAGGTGCGTATGTGTCTGGGTCTAGGCGCGCTATTGAGGCGAATGATTCGTGCATCATGAACCATCTCGGCGAGTATCATAATACTATCTTCAGTTTGAATAATTCGCTTCAAGTTATTGTAAAGAGTGGGAAACATTGGCGGTCCTGCAACGGGACCAAAGCCTAGAATGCAGCGTTCAGCGAGTGGGCGCTGTTCCATATCATCGTACGGCCCAGGCCCCAGACCTCGGTCATCAAGCCACCACGCGGTTCCGGAATTATTACGTCGATTGCGGCGTGCTTGAGCAAATTTCACTTTCGCCTCGGCGGTTAGCTCGGGGCGTCGACCGTTTTCCGGTTGAGTCAGAATAGACGTTCGAAATTTGCCATCCAATTGAAACGCGTTGCTGCCGTTATCGATCCAAAAGGTGTTGTAGCCGCCTACATTGCCCGCCGCACCGGCGGACCCGTCGCCACCCGAAGGCGGCGCGCCACGCTCAGGGTCACTTTTGTTGCCTCGCTCTGCCTTCGCAGCGGCGTCATCGCGCCGAAGTTTTTCAGCCTGCTCTCGACTCAGAAATTGCATATTGCCAAACACTGCCGGACGCTCGAGCGGCGTTAGAGTTGCAACGTTGTATGTGCCCGAAAGATCGACGGATGCGTAGCCGCTTACCGAAAAACCTGCAAACACGAGGGACAGTAATTTTCGCAATCCGGTGCCACTGAGCCAATTGCTCGACAGCCGCAAGCACCTCACTGAATAGTTCGCGGCAGCGGATTACGTCTCCATTCGCCGTACATCAACTCCTCGACAAACTCCACGCAACGGAACTCCATCAACTGCGCGTTGTCTTCCATGCGTCGGTAAAGAGGCATGCTAATAGTCCACGGTTCCGTAAATGTAAGCGGGTCTTCTATCGTCGCCTCGTACTGCAAGTGGTAAGGGCTCATCGGCGTATATCGCTCGGTAACTTTCATTTTGTCACTGTGATGGTTGCCCGCCCGATCAAACCACGTGGAGTCGTATTGTCCAGTGACCTCGACCACCAGCGTATCGCCCTCCCAACGGCCTGCGGACCATCCCATCCAACTGTCTACCGGCGCCTCGCCCGGGTCTTGCATATAGACCTCTCGCACGGCACCCGCATATTGATACGCCATAAAGACGGAATCAGCGCTTTGAAAGATTTGGAAAGGCTGTGGCATGTATGTGGCTCGAGGAATGCCCGGTAAAAAACACTTCACTTCCGGATCCCGATCAATCCAGTTGGCTTTATTTTCCTGTTTTTTTGCGAGGCCCTCAGGCGTGTAGGGAATCTTGCCCCCTACCACCACTCCTAATCCAGGCGGGACCGCACCCACGGCCCCCAAATAGAGAGTTTTAACAGCCGGTAAGGGACCATGCGGCCCTTCTCGGAGTTGCATAGAGTGGCTCGCTGTGTGCATTTCTATGTCGTAATTTGCACTGTTTAATGCCTGCCAGACACCGTTGAGATCTGGATGAACACCACCCGGACCGCGTGGCGCCTTGTAGTCAGCAGCGTTCGCAGACAGGCTAACCAACGCAAGCGTTGCAACAACCATTTTCGACAAATTCATAAAACTCTCCTGCCCTTAAAACGCTGAATCGTCCCATTAGGCCTTTGACGGGTCAAGGCACAGCGCAATGACCCGTGTAGAAATTTACGCAAACGCGGACACAATAGACACAGCCCATGCTTTTGCGCATTCTTGGTGGTAAATGGATCGAGCATCAACTGCATAGGGAGGCGGTATGGCAGGCGATCAACAAACAGACAACGACATAGCCGAAATTAGAGCTGCAGTCCGGCAACTGTGCGATAAATTCGGTGAAGATTATTGGTTGCAGATGGACCGTGAAAACGGCTATCCCGCCGAATTCGTGTCCGAACTCACTACCTCGGGCTATCTCGGCGTGCTTATCCCGGAGCAATACGGCGGGGCTGGACTCGGTGTACTTGAAGCGTCTGCGGTAATGGAGGAGATCTGTCGTTCCGGCGCGCACGCAGGGGTCTGCCACGCGCAAATGTACGTTATGGGTTCAGTGTTGAGGCACGGCAGTGATGAACAGAAAAGCCGTTACCTACCAAAAATAGCCAGCGGTGAATTGCGATTGCAGAGCTTTGGCGTGACCGAACCTACGACCGGTACAGACACCACAAGCCTGAAAACAACCGCAAAAAAAGTGGGCGATCAGTACATTATCAATGGACAAAAGGTCTGGATCAGTCGGATTCAGCATTCAGATCTTATGCTCTTACTGGCACGCACATCGGATAAGAGCGAGGTGACGAAAAAAACTGACGGCCTGTCAACCTTTATCATCGACGTCAAAGCCGCCGAGGGAAATGGGTTAACCATTCGTCCCATCGAGTCAATGATTAACCATCACTCATGCGAACTATTCTTCGATGATTTGGCAATACCCGCAGAGAATCTGCTGGGCCAGGAGGGTAAGGGCTTTAAAGTAATTCTAGATGGCATGAACGCCGAGCGAGTTCTGATTGCGGCAGAGTGCGTCGGCGACGGACGATATTTCATCGATAAAGCGTCTGCTTACGCCTCGGACCGAGAAGTCTTCAATCGCCCGATCGGCGCCAATCAGGGCGTGCAGTTTCCGATAGCCCGAGCCTACACGCA
>DEBN01000005.1:1089-7009 GCA_002348825.1 Gammaproteobacteria bacterium UBA2955 | reverse complement strand
GAGGCCAATATGGCGAAAATGCTCGCGTCGGAAGCGTCTTGGAATGCTGGGGACGTTTGTATGCAAACTCACGGTGGGTTTGCATTTGCCAAGGAATACCATATCGAACGGAAGTTCAGAGAAACGCGGCTTTATCAAATCGCCCCGATATCAACTAACTTAATCTTGAGTTACGTGGCAGAGCATGTGTTAGACATGCCGCGTTCCTACTAAAAAATCAAAAACTGACTGAGGGAAAAATAATGGGAAATCTCGACAATAAAGTCGCCATAGTGACCGGAGCTGGTGGCGGACTCGGACGCGCTCACGCGCTATTGCTAGCACGCGAGGGCGCGTCGGTGGTGGTCAATGATCTTGGCGGCGCGCGGGACGGGACTGGTAGCGGACAGAGTATGGCCGATGCTGTTGTCGAAGAAATCATCGCCGCGGGCGGCAAAGCTGTCGCAAACTATGGATCAGTCACCGACGACGCCGCTGCACAGGCGATGGTCAAAACGGCTATGGACAGCTTTGGCCGCGTAGATATTTTGATCAATAACGCTGGGATTTTGCGCGACCGCTCATTTAAGAATATGACCGACTCCGAGTGGGACGCGGTGATCGACGTACATCTGCGCGGCGCCTACCTAGCCAGTAAGCATGTCTGGGCGGCACTCCTTGAACAAGGACAAGGTGGGCGCATCATTATGACCAGTTCAACCTCCGGCCTAATTGGTAACTTTGGCCAAACAAACTATGGCGCCGCAAAAGCTGGTCTTGCCGGATTTATGCGAGTACTTGCACTTGAGGGCATGAAATACGGCATTACCGTAAATGTCTTGGCTCCGGCGGCACTGTCACGTATGACTGAAGATCTGATGCCCGATACACCAGAACTTGCCGAGGCTATGGCTCCGGAAAAAGTATCTCCAACCGTGGCCTGGCTATGTACGGACGAAGCAAGTTCAGTAACGGGTAGACAATTTTGTGTCAGCGGCAACCGCACCACACTTCTCTCGTGGCAAACAGATGTCATTGCGGAGAAAGACAGTATGGCTGAACCATGGTCTGTGGACGAAATCGGCGAACACATTTTGCAATCGATGCCTCAATGGCCAAGATTATTGAAGCCAAACGAGGTGTAGCGCGCCAACCAAGTAAGATCCGCAACCCTTCGCTGTGCGGATCGGGGATTTTCTTGGCGATCCTCGAGATTCGTCATAACGGTGTCATACAAAGCAGTCAAAGTTTCAAAGAATCTGAAACTTTGGGGTGCCGAAAAAGATGCGCATTGTTTATCTTCCTTCAATCAAAGGGTTCTTCATTCTATCTACGTTAGCGATGCCGTGGTCGACGACGCTAGCCACTGATGAAAACCCTTATGTGTCAGAAACTATTGCAGCAACAACAACCTCCACGATTAGCGAAATAAAAGAGCAGTTAGAGTTACTCCAACTGCGATTAGAAATGCTAGAGACAGCCGCAGAAGCTGCTGCGCCGTCGTCAAAGCCTATCGTGAAGTCGGATCCGACTAAATACAAAGCTGACTTAAGATACCGTCATGAAGCTTTTTCCATAGAAAACAAACCTACGCGTCACAGACATCGAATTCGTGCCCGATTTGCAACGACTAAGCCTATTGATGACACGATAGCCGTTACTTTTGGGCTCGCATCTGGCAGCAGCGATCCAATTTCCACAAATCAAACCCTCGGAAACGGCAATTCATCCAAAAATGTAGTTCTAGACCTAGCCTATGCTCAGTGGCAGACCCCTTTTAATGGGCTAAGCGTCCGGGCGGGTAAATTTTCAAACCCCCTAATGAGAGTCGGCGGAAGTGGTCTTGTCTGGGACGGCGACCTGAGGCCCGAAGGACTAGGTTTTTCTTACAAGCACGAGAACATGTTTTTTAATGCGATGGGTTCTTGGTTGCGGGAATCCTCCTCCACAGAAGATTCAATTCTTTACGCGGCTCAGCTTGGCTCCCAGCGAGCGATCGGCTTAGATCAATCTCTCCGCTTCGGTCTAGGCTACTATACGATCACTGCCCCAACACCGCTGTTTAGCGAACCAGCCGGAAATCGCGTAACTGCAGACAATGAACTCTTAAGCGACTTTAACAGCGCTGAAATATTTGCTGAATACGCTCGACCGATGGATGGATTGATCAGTGGCAATGCACTGCTCTTCGCAAGCCATGTTAGCAATCTAGGTGCGAATGACGCAGATTCAGGCTATGTGCTGGGTGCTAAGTTGAAGTCTTCTCGACTGGATCTAGGCTGGAGCTATCAGAGGCTTGAAGCGGACGCGGTGTTCGGCGGCTTAAGCGACTCTGACTTCATTGGTGGTGGCACAGACGGCTCGGGACACATTTTTCAGGCCGGCTACCCTTTGAGCAAAAAAGTTAAGCTTCAAGGCACGTTATTTATTAATCAGACCGGGCTAGAATCGAATGCAGAGGATAGCTACAACCGCCTGATGCTGGATATCAGCTATAAATATTGAGCGACTCTCGTCGACTCCACCACTTGCAAGGTTGCTGGCTGCGCTAGCTTATGGAACAAGACGCACATTTTAAGAAACATCTAACCACGCGTAATCCGAGCTCCAGGTTAAAGGAACTTGAGCTTTTCGCAGAAGTGATTCCCGATGGCGTCATTATCGTTGACAAAGGGCTTGTAATAGAAGCCGTCAACGAATCGGGTTGGTCGTTACTTGGCCTACCCGAGCAGGCAATTGGCAGAACACTAGACGACTGCGTTAAGAGCGATGCTTTAAACGGTTATTTGCGCTCGAAATCTCAATCTGACCCATTGGAATTCACATCGCCGGTTCAGAAAGACTCCACCTTGGAACTTAGAGTTTTTGAGGTAGACAACGATTCAAAGGTGTTAATCGTCCGAGATATCACCACTCAGAATAGATTGCTGACAATGAGACAGAGCTTTGTCGCGAATGTCTCGCATGAACTGAGGACTCCGCTTACTGTCGTAAAGGGCTATCTTGAAACAATCAACGACCCCTCTAGCCCTATCGATCTTCGACTAGCTCTTATCGACAAGTTGACGGCGCCCGTCGCTCGGATGGAATCTTTAGTTCAAGATTTGCTTTTGTTAACTCAACTTGAGTCCAACCCGGTACCACCTGAAATGGATGAAATTAATATGGCGGGGCTAATGGTTGATGCATCAAACGAGGTTCAAGGATTACTTAAAAAACAAGACTCGTTAGTAATAAATAAAGAAACTGACGCAAAAATCAAAGGCATCGCTTCTGAACTTACCTCGGTCTGCATCAATTTAATCAGTAACGCCATTCGTTACAGCCCTGACGGTGCCCAAATTACTGTGTCATGGAGCCAAACGCAGCACGGCAAAGCAAGATTAACCGTGAAGGACGAGGGCCTAGGAATAGCCAAAGAGCATCTTGATCGAATAACGGAACGCTTTTACCGAGTTGATATGAAAGATTCCCGAACGAGGGGTGGCACCGGCCTCGGTCTAGCGATCGTCAAGCACGTGCTTAGGCGACACAACTCAGAGCTAAAAGTCGAGAGCAAGCTGAATATGGGCAGTCTCTTTTATTGCGATTTCGACGTCACGACCTAAGATCTCAACTCAAGAAAAAGCGTACCGGAGAACAAGGTAAATCGTTGACGACAGCGCCGCGGCGACAGGAAGCGTAACTAACCACGACACAACAATGTTTCTTATAACTCCCCAATCAAGAGCTGCCAGGCCTCTTGCCAATCCGACCCCCAGAACCGCACCAACAAGAGTATGCGTGGTCGAAATAGGAACGCCTGTATAGCTGGCTAATACTACCGTCGACGCAGCTGCAAGTTCCGCAGCGAACCCTCGGCTAGGCCTGAGTTCAGTGATCTTTTCTCCTACAGTCTTGATGACGCGAACTCCAAAAGTAGCCAGCCCGATGACAATACCCACCGCACCAACAAACAAAACATAAACGGGAACCGGCGATGACTGCTGTATTTCGCCGCTATTAATAATAGACAGGACGGCAGCCACTGGACCAATCGCGTTCGCCACGTCGTTAGATCCGTGAGAAAACGCCATCGCGCTTGCTGTGACGATCATAAGTAGAGCAAATATCTTTTCGATGTTGTCCTCGATTGTTTGGCTAGAGGAGTCCCCGCTGGAACTGGGAATACGCCGAATCATTAATGCCCCTGCCGTCGCAACGAGCACACCAAAACCAAGAGATAAGGCCACGGCTAAGCCGCCAGGGATATCAAGACCCACGTGTTTTAGACCTTTCAAAAACGTCACCAATCCAATGACCGTAGCGGTCAGGAAAATGTAAAACGGGACTATTTTTCTGGTTTGCGCCTCCGGATCGTCAGATTCGAAAATCAGCTTCTGGACAGACATAATTAGAAGAAACGCAGTTACTCCAGCAAGCAAAGGCGAAGTGACCCAACTCGAGGCAATAAGGGCCATCTTCGGCCAAGCCACGGCATCTGTACCGACGGCAACCAGCGCAAATCCGACGATCGCGCCAACTATCGAGTGCGTTGTAGATACCGGCCAACCAAAACGAGACGCTACTGTCAGCCACAACGCCGCGGACAGTAAAGCCGCAAGCATGCCGTACAAAAGTATATTGGCATCTGTAATGGCATTAGAGTCAATGATGCCCTTACGAATCGTCGATGTGACCTCACCTCCGGCGAGAAATGCGCCTAGAAACTCAAATATAGCCGCGATAATTATTGCTTGCTTGATTGTAATCGCCCGTGATCCAACGGACGTTGCCATGGCGTTTGCAACATCATTAGCACCTATACCCCAGGCCATATAAAGCCCAAAACCGATCGCTAAGATCAGCAAAATCGTGGTTAGTTCCATTTTCTACTCCGTCCTCTGATAAAGATGCCGCAAAGAGAATAATTCACTTTCTCCGCTCCACAGTTAAAGCAAAGCCCGCCAGGTCAGGTAGCAAGAGCTCCTTGATAATTCGGCCGGGTAACTCGGATAAAGTGAAAATATGACACTTTTGTGACAAAACACTTGAAATGTCATCTGTTTGTAGTATTGTCATCAAACTGTCACATAAGCCGAGTTTGTAACTCGCGTCGTTTGGTTTAGGAGGCAAAAATCATGTATCAACAGCTTACTTCTCTAAAAATCGTTGCTACCGAAAGCCAGGTCAAAACACAGGGCATCGTCGCGACCGTCGCCACTCTCTTTTACGCTCTGCTTGTCGTTTTTTCAGTCGCATAATCGAAGCTTCGCCTACTTAGCCATATCGCCTGACGTAAAAACGGCAAAACAAACGCTTCGTCGGACAAAACAGCCTACCCGCAAAAGACACCCGAACTCGGGCTAGCTCTTCTCGGGACTTATAGTGCTATTTGATTGTTACGACTAGATTAAAGATTCGTGGCATTTTCGTTACCAATCACCGCGCTCAAACCTAAGACAGCAAACCAATAAATGCCTTTCAAGAGCCTGTTGCCTCTGATGCGTGAGACGGTGTGCCCGAAGTTGCTTGGATCACTCGATTTGCCAATCGTCAGTAAAGATTTAATTTAGGACTGTTATATAGGCAAGTCGTCCTTAGGCCTTAGCTTTCTTAGCACTCATACCCGGGCCTGTTGCGAGGCCTCAGCGGATATACCAGTACGACGAGCAGGACGACGGCGGCTCTATCCAAAGGGCACTCGCATGAACCACCACCCACCGCCGGCTCAATGAGCGCGCTTCTCTTGGTTCAGAAAGAAAAGTCAGTTTTTATGCTTTAAGTCTCACCAAACCTTGCTATTTCATCCGCAGCGAAACTATCATTTTCGCTGGTTTCGGATAGTTCTCCTCCCACACGGAAACGAGTTATACATGGCGCCACACATTCTAGTCGTAGAAGACGAACCGGATATTCGTGAACTTTTGAGTTTTACGATCACTAGGGCCGGTTTTGACGT
>DEBN01000005.1:0-706 GCA_002348825.1 Gammaproteobacteria bacterium UBA2955 | reverse complement strand
AACTGATTGTGATTGATTGGATGCTGCCAGGCATGGACGGAATCGATTTGGCAAAGTGGCTTCGTTCAGACGAGCTAACAAGTACGCTACCGATCATAATGCTCACAGCAAGGGGTGAAGAAATCGATAAGCTGAGAAGCTTTGAGGCTGGCGTAGACGACTATGTCACCAAACCCTTCTCCCCCAAGGAACTCATGGCTCGGATCAAAGCGCTATTACGGCGTACAGGGCAGCCAGAGACCAACGAATTGGTTGTTGCGGGCCTAAAAATAGATCTCGTAAGCCATAAACTTTATGTGATGGAGAAGGAAGTCGACATCGGACCCACAGAGTTCAAGCTATTGGAACTCTTTATGAGAAACCCCGATAGAGCTTTTGACAGGTCACAGCTATTGGACCGGGTCTGGGGCCGAGGCGTTTACGTAGAAGAAAGGACTGTAGACGTGCATGTTCTTCGCTTAAGAAAGGTTTTGAAACCCTTGGCGCATCATCACCTGTTAGAGACCGTCAGGGGTGTAGGGTATCGGTTGTCGTCAAAACGTAAGCAGTGAGCGAAAGAATCGGATAACAGTGAATTGAGACGTTGTCGCTTCACGCGTTCACTATTAAGATGACACCAAGCCCAGGTGATGGAATTGGTAGACATGCTAGATTTAGGTTCTAGTGTCCTTGCGGCGTGAGAGTTCGAGTCTCTCTCTGGGCACCA
>DEBN01000037.1:6141-13735 GCA_002348825.1 Gammaproteobacteria bacterium UBA2955 | reverse complement strand
GTTTTTGGTAACGGTTGCCCAATTTGTTGAAGCTCCAGCGTTAGCGCCCGTTTCGTTCAATATTTCCTCAACATGACCAGTATTTTCGTCCACGAGATAGCCGATAACGTCAAAAGCGTCATCGCCGCCTGCGGCCCTCCACTCAAAGCTTACGGAATCGCCGGGATGGAGTTGCACGGAGGAGTCGCTGACGATAGATGGGCCGTGCACAATGCCATATCCAGTAACACTAACCCCCGTGGAGCGAAGCTTCACCGATAAACCGGAACCGCTTGATGTCTCGGTCGACAGTTCTGTTTGATACGTCGCACTATTGGGAGTCATCTGGTCATAGGGTGCAGCAAAACCGGCGGCAGTGATCGCAGGGAAGTTTGTATCTGTTGCGGTCGGCTGGCCGCCCAGCGCGCTGGCGCCGTTTAGTTTGGCTTGACTGTTGCTGACGCTCCAGCCGTTGATCGTGGTGTCGCCGGCATTGCCTGTCTCGAAATCGTTGTTACCAAATTGACCGAGATTGATTTTTAGCGACTGGCCGTTTTGCCCATTCTGGGTAGCGTCGATGCTGCCGATGGCGTCGGCATTGCCGCCTGTACCCAGGTAGATGAAACCGCCGACGATTGAAACATCGCCCTGAGCTTGAGAGATCGAAGCGTCGGTCTGTATGACGATGTTTTCGCTAGCGCTGGCGCCCGCTTCGCTGACGCCGAATGATTCACTGGAGGACAGCATCAGGGTACCAGTGACTCTGGTCGAGTCGTTGTTGCCGCTGGCTTGGAGAGAGACCGCAGCGCCGACATAGTTTTGGCCGTCCGCTGCGATTTTGCGAACGCTTAAGTTGACGCTTGATTCCATGTTTTCGATAGTGACATCCTGGCCTTCCGCCTGTGTCAGCCGAATGCCTCCGACTGCGGATTGGGCGGTGACCCCGGTTACCTCTGTAAGTGCGTTGATCGCGTCGACTGCCGCGACCATGTTAGTGGACGAAAAGTCGAAGCGTTGGGTGGCGACGTCGTTGATCAAGAGCCGTATCGATTCCTCGTTAGCGCTGCCGGATGCGAGAAGGGCCTCGGTCTTCGCACTGGCGTCAACACCGGTCAGCTCGCTCCTAGCACTGACGCGCGCCGCCAGATTTTGCGCAGACTCTTGGTCTATCGCGTTAAATGTGTAGCTGCCGATCGAACCGCGTATGGATATGTCCTCGGCTGTAGTAACAGGATTGTTTGCGGCGCCAGCGGCTGCTGCGCTCGCTGCGACACCATCTGCGTAAAAAACGTAGGCGCCTAAGGACGACGCTGAAACTTCAGGTAAAGAAAATGTGATGCTATCGCCGGCCCGAGCACCAACTAACGCCGTTTGGTTTTTGAAAGCGCCGTTTAGCAGACTGGTTTGATTGAACGTGACACGACTTGCGGTTTGGTCTATCTCTGCAATGAGATGATCGATTTCCTGCTGGATCATCTTTAGTTCGTGACTCGACACTGCAGGATTCTGCGCCGCGGTGGCCAGCTCGTTAATGCGGATGAGACCATCTGCTACACCAGCGAGCGCGTGATCGGCCAGCGAAAGCAGGCTTTGCGCGTTGGCGCTGTTGCGCACCGCACCGGTCAAGCCAAGCAGGTTGGCGTTATGCCGCTGGGCGATTGCCAGACCGGCAGCGTCGTCGGCGGCGCGGTGGATTTTTGAACCTGTAGCGAGTCGCTCGAGCGCGACCTCTGCGGTTTGCTCAGCATTCATTGCACTGCGTCGCGCAACCAAAGCGCTGTGGGGGATATTTGCGGATAAGCTCATAAGCGGTGCTCCGAATTACGCTGACTTCATGTCAGACAGTGAGTCCCTTTTTCGTATTGCTGTTGCCAAAACGTAGCCAATTCGTTGTTAGGTTGAACAGCCGATGCAATAAGCGTACCCGTTGTGGTTTGGCAGCAGAAACAAAGGCTTTTATCGGTTGAGAAGGGCTTATTTGCGTGAAGGCGGCAACTTATTGCCGTACCGTAAGACGCTGAGCGGCGAAGAATGGCAGTCATGGCCACCACCAGTTGTCGGGATTTCAGTGGTTTTATAGCTTACTGTGTGGCAAGGGGCAGAAACCCAGCCAGACCGAGACTGAGTGCTACGGTTAATCGCAGTCGTAACGGCAAGTACCAGTTTGGACACCTACTGATTAATGCGCAGTTTGTTTCGTAAACAAAAAATAGAACCAACCCTAGAATAATGCTGATGAGGGCATACAGATCCGGAATGGCCAAAGCGACCCAAGCCCATAAACTTGGGATGACACTGACAAAGAAGTGTTTTTTGGTGGCAGTGCCATGGGTCGCAAATCCCCAATGAATGCCACCGAGAAAGCTCAGGATCAGTGCGCCATAGACGCCTGCTAACGACAGCGCTTGCGCCTGCCAATCGGTGTTGCTCCAGCCCAGAGCGAGCAGGCCTGCAACAGGCAGCACCCCTGCGTAGCCCAATAGCTGCGGGCTTACGTGCTGTCGTAGCGGGTTTTCCTCGCCACTCATTTATTTGTTTACAGCCGGCAGTCGATCGAGAAAATTAAGCGCGTCGGCGGCACTGCGTTGCGGGTCTTCTTCCATCGGGATGTGTCCAAGATCGTCATAGATGACCACCTGAGCATTTGGTAGACGTTGGGCAAACTGGTCGGCAAGGCGCACCGGAATAAGACTGTCCTGTGCGCCCCACATCACCAATGTGGGTTGTGTTAGCGCACTGACATCGGTGTTTGCCCCATTGCGGCTATAGCCGCTAGAACGATTAAGTATTGCCGCGCGCGTACCTTCGCGCAGGATGAGCTCATAATAGCGATCGATCAGTGCTTGGTTGACCACTGGGCTGTTGTTGTACGCAGACAGTAGGCCCTGTTCGACTAAGGGTGCAGGGTCCAGATAACGGGCAATGGCGCGAAACCAGCTTTGGCGTAACAGCGCAAAGCCGATGGGCGCGGAGCGTTCTGATTCGGCATCGTCCGCAGGGGCCGCGGCTGCGGTGGATTCGCGCCAATCGCCGGGGGGCACCGAGTCCACCAAAATCATCGCACGTACGCGTTGTGGGTAGGTCAGAGCATAGCGCCATGTGGCGCCACCGCCCATGGAGTTGCCACCCAGCACAAACCGTTCAACGCCGAGTGCGTTGACCACAGCGTCAATGGTTTCAGTAAACGCGTCCGCGCCATAGGCGTCTTCAGGTACCTGACCGGTGAGTCCGTGGCCGGGCAGGTCGAGGGTGATCACTCGATAGTGTTGGCCGAGAATCGCCACCCAGGGTTCCCACGTGTGCAGTGATGCCATCGCGCCGTGGATAAGCACCACGGCCGCGCCGTCGGCGGCGCCTTCGTCGCGATAGTGCACCCGTGCGCCATTTTCCATGGTTAGAAATCGTGACGCTCCGTTACTGTATTTTGCGTCGACCTCGGCGGCGGGTAGGTCGCCGCGGAATAACAGCGACCCCAGCGCCAGCGCGAGGCCGATGATTGCTAAAAGTATCCATCGTGTGCGTGTCAAACTAACTCTCGCGGGTTAAATCCCCGCGGAGCTTAGCATTACTCATAGGGCATCAGGCGCTTTCCATGACAGTTATAACGCGATGTTGTTTAATGTTGATCACCGACAGAAGTTGACGCTCAATCGGGAGCTTGTTGTGGCAGATCAATACATCCTTTACGGTTCTTATGCGTCTTATTACACCGCCAAAAGCCGCAGCTATTTGCGCAAGAAAGGCGTGCCTTTTGTCGAGCGTTTGCCCAGCGATCCGCTGTTTCGAAATAAGGTACGGCCCACCTCTGGAAGCCATCGAATTCCGCAACTGCTCACACCCGACGGGGCTGTTGTGCAGGACACCGTCGCTATTCAGGATCATCTGGAAACACGCTTCCCGGATCTTCCGGCCATCCCCTCTACCCCTAAGCAGCGCATTTTTGTGCATTTGATGGAGTTGCTGGCCAGCGAGGGTTTAGTGCGCTTAGCGTGGCTGCACCGCTGGATGTTTGAAGAAAACTACAGCTTTGTAAAAAGCGACTTCGGACGTTCGTTCAAACCCCATGGCAGCGACGAGGAATTGCTTAAATATGGCAATCTGATTGCCGATCGAATGATGAGTTACGGTTTGCCTCAGTCCTCGCCCGAGGCAAGGGCAGAGCTCGATCGTACCTATCAGCAACTGCTTGGGTTGTTCGAAGCGCACTTAACTCGATATCCGTATTTCTTGGGTGGGCATCCAAGCGCTGCGGACTACGCCATTATGGGGGCGATGCACGCACATCTTGGCCGTGACCCAGCAGGTTTGCGCATGATGCAGGACCATGCGCCCCGCACCTTCCGTTGGGTTGAACATATGTTGACGCCCGAGCTGCAGTCGCCGGAATTCTTCGACGTGCCGGTGGCGTATTTGCAGAACGACGAAGTCCCGCTGACCTCGCTAAATCTTCTGAGATTTCTAGCAGCGGAGTATGGTCAGCAATTTGTGTTAGGTGCTATGGCTTTTGATCAGGCAATGATTGAAGAACCGCCGGCGACAGGAGCAGTCCTAGATGCGGAGCATGATCAGCCCACATTGGCCGCCCGGTCAGTGCACTACCGCGGCGCCAGCTATCAACACAAAACAAGTTTATATGGGGTATGGCTGGGACAGCGTGCCCAGCGCGCTTACCAGTTTCTGAGTCCACAGCAACAAAGCGCTGTGGATGCGCTGTTAGATGCGCCGCTGTTGGGTGACCTATTGCAGGCGCCGGTCAGCGTGTGGCTGCAAAGAGTCGATAATCGGTTTGTTGCCGATCCCGTTTAGCAGTGTTGTTCTGCAGTCTGCTGATAAGCGCGCCTGCACAGGCAGAAACGCACGCTTCGCTGAGCTCGAATCAGCGCCAAGCGATCTACCCAAGGCATAAAAAAAGCCCGCTGATGCGGGCTTTTTTTGGTCGAGACAGTGCTGTTAGCGGATCGGCTTATTGACCAGCTTGTCGTCAATGGCCGTGTAGGCTTGCCCTTCGTACTTGCGTACTTCGTTGCGCCCAACAACCATGTGATGCACTTCATCAGGACCGTCCGCAATTCGCAGCGTACGCTGTCCAGTGTACATGCGCGCCAGTGGGGTCCACTGCGACACGCCCGTGGCGCCGTGTATTTGGATCGCTTGATCGATAATGTTGCACACTTTCTCGGGCACCATAGCTTTGATGGCGCTAACGTATACCCGAGCTTCCTTATTGCCCAAGGTGTCCATGGCTTTGGCAGCCTGCAACACCATCAAGCGACAGGCGTCGATTTCGATGCGCGCACGTGACACCAACTCGATATTTTTACCGAGCTGTATGATTGGCTTACCGAACGCGTGACGCGTGGTTGAGCGACGAATCATCATTTCCAGTGCGCGTTCGGCAACGCCGATTGAGCGCATGCAGTGATGGATCCGGCCCGGACCCAGACGAACCTGAGAGATCTCAAAGCCGCGGCCTTCACCCAACAACATATTTTCTTTGGGTACCCGCACGTTATCGAAGTGAATGTGCATGTGGCCGTGGGGCGCGTCGTCGTGACCGAAAACTTCCATGCCTTCGAGGATGTTTACACCCTTAGCGTCGATGGGTACCAGGATCTGCGACTGCTGCTTGTGCGCAGGGGCGTCAGGGCTGGTCTTAACCATAGTGATCATGACCTTACAGCGTGGGTCGCCGGCGCCCGAGATATAGTATTTTTCGCCATTGATTACCCACTCGTCGCCATCCAATACCGCTTCGGTACAAATGTTCTTAGCGTCCGAAGAAGGTAGACCTGGCTCGGTCATCGCAAAGGCAGAACGGATCTCGCCGTTCAACAATGGCTTCAGCCATTGTTCTTTTTGCTCTGGCGTGCCGACGCGCTCGAGTACTTCCATATTGCCCGTGTCTGGCGCGCTGCAGTTCAGCGTTTCTGAAGCCAGCGGGCTCTTACCAAGTTCGTTCGCAATGAATGCGTAGTCGAGGTTGCTCAGGCCTTCGCCAGTTTCAGCGTCTGGCAAGAAGAAGTTCCAGAGACCGGAATCTTTGGCCTTTTGTTTGGCAGTTTCCAGAAGCTCGAGCTGGCCGTCTCCATAACCCCAACGCTCTTTGCGTCCTTCGCCGAGGCGGTGATACTCCTCGGTTATAGGGTCGACGTTTTCTTTGATGTGCTTCTTCACCGCGTCCAGCAGTGGTTGTGCCTCTTCGGACATCGTCAGATCGAACAGATCTGGGTTTTCAAATACGGCTTCGGCCATTTCCTCCCCCTTTTCAGTGACTTTGTGCAAAAACTGTGAAAAGTATATAGGAAAAGCACCGGTTGTCCCATTACCAAAACTTCACCCAAACGGTGAAAAATGCTTACTCAGCCCCGATTTACGGTCGATATCAAATCTGGCGTGGCGGAGTATCGGTGCGCAGTGTGCTGCGCAAAAAGGCCAGTAAGCGATTGCGTTGATGCATCAGGTCCTCAATCATCATGTATAAACACGGAACCAGCAGCAACGTAATCACCGTTGCAAAAAGTACGCCCCACGCTAGAGATATTGCTATCGGCAAAAACGGATAGGTTGCTGGGTTGAATGTTGTCATCAAAGGAATAAGACCGACGAAAGTTGTTACGGAGGTAAGAATAATCGGCCGAAATCGGGTTACTGCGGCAATGCATATTGCGCTCAGTGCATCCATACCCTCGCGGCGTTGACGGTTGGCATAATCCACGAGAACCAAGGATGAGTTAACCACCACACCGGCGAGGGCGACAATGCCTAAGGCCGAGAAAAACATCAGTTGCACGTCGAGGACGTAGTGCCCGACGATCGCGCCCACTGCGCCGAATGGAATAACACTCATGATTACTGCTGGCTGTAAGTAGCTTTTCAATGGAATAGCCAGCAGGCCGTAGATTACGAAACATGAAAATAACAAGCCAATACCGAGACTCACAAAACTCGAGTTGCGCTCCTCTTGCTCGCCTCCCACCTCAAAGACCACAGAAGGATATTTTGGCTGCAACCGCGTCACGAGATTGGCTTTGATATCCGCCATAATGCTTTCAGGCGTAGCCATGGTGCGATCGACGTCCGCGCTGACCTCAACCACCCGTTGACCGTCGAGTCGGCGAATTTGCGAAAATCCGCGGCCAACCTCGAACCGTGCGACGCTGTAGAAGGGCACTTGACTGCCTTGCGGCGTCCGAATGTACATGTCCTCGAGGTCGCCAACGCTCGCGCGCTCGCTCTCTGGAAAACGCACCATAACCCGCACGTCGTCTTGCCCGCGCTGGATTCGCTGTGCTTCGACACCGTAGAAGGCGTTGCGCACTTGAGTAGCCATGTCGTTCAAAGTCAGGCCGAGGTTGCGCGCCTCTGGCAACAGCTCCAGCTTGATTTCTTGTTTGCCCGAGCGAAACGTATCCGCGACGTCGAACACCCCAGGATAGCTCGAAAGCTCGTATTTCAGCTCCTCGGCGGCGGTTCGCAAGATTTCGATGTCCGAACCCTGTAAGCGAAATTCTAGGGGTTCCCCGGCGCTGAAAGTTGCCGCGTCAAAGGACAATTTCACCGCGTCAGGTATTGGTCCGACCAATTCCCGCCAGCGGTTGGCGATTTCTTTTGCCGA
>DEBN01000037.1:0-5736 GCA_002348825.1 Gammaproteobacteria bacterium UBA2955 | reverse complement strand
GGTTCTCCGGGGCCGTTGCGGTCTACCTTCTGGCCCACGCTCGACAAGGTGTTGCGCACCAGAGGCTGAGCCAGAGAGTATGTTTCGACGATCTCGTCATTCAATGCCTGGGCACCGCGCTGCATCTGCAGTGCCGCCTGAAGTGTTGTTTCTGCGGCGACGCCCTCGGGTAACTCCAAGCCGGCATAGATACGGTTGCCCTCAACTGCGGGGAAAAAGCCAAAGTTAACGCGCCCGCTGGCGATCAAGGCAAACGCCAATATCAATAAACCCAAGCACGTAGTGGCGGTGGCGTAGCGCCAACGAATGGAGGTTTCTAGAAACGGCCGATAGGTCTTGGTGGCAAGATCTTGCAGACCCTTGGCGAGTCTGCCCTGGAATTTATTCCATTGGCCGGCGAATCCTGTCGTAGCGATGTGCCGGTTTCGGTGTGCCAAGTGAGACGGCAGAATGAGCTGCGACTCGATGATGCTGCAGATTAGCGCCAAAATAACGACCCATCCGAGGGGCGCGAAGAAGCCTGCCATTTGACCGTCGACCATTATCAAAGGCAAGAACGCCGCGATGGTCGTTAGCACGCCAAAAATCACCGGAACCGAGACCTCCCATGTTCCCTCAACCGCGGCTGGCATCGCTTCTTTACCCATCTGTTCATGAGCGTAAACGCGCTCGCCCACGACGATGGCGTCGTCCACCACAATACCGAGTACTAGGATGAAGGCCAGTACCGTCATAGTCGATATGGTGAGGTCGGTAAAGGGGATTAAAGCAAGGGTGCCCAACAGCGCTACAGGTATACCGATAGCGACCCACATGGCTAAGCGGAACTGCAGAAACAAAGCGAGAATGACCAACACCAGTAACAGCCCACCAGCAGCGTTTTTCAGTAATTCGGACATACGCTCCTGCAGCTCTAGCGACGTGTCAATCCAGATGTTGGTATTAATGCCCTCGGGCAATTCGCGATTAAATTCTTTGACGATATCCTTTGTAACCGCGGCGATCGCAATCAAGTCTTCACTGCCGACCTGAGAAACGTTGACCATCACTGCCGGGGCGCCGTTGAAAGCAGCCAGAAGATCGCCTTCTTCAAACGTATCCTTGATCGTAGCTACCTCGCCAAGAGTGACACGGGTGCCATCTAGCCGCGTCATGATGACGATGTCTGAAAACTCTGCACCCAGGTAGGCCTGACCCGTGGTGCGGATCAAGATCTCACCGTTCTCGGTCTTTAGCGTGCCACCTGGCATATCGAGGGCACCAGTGCGGATTGACTGAGCCACTTGCTGCAGCGTCAAGCCATAACGCCTTAAGGTTTCCTCTGAAACTTCCACGGAGATTTCATACGGGCGGGTGTACTCCACCGCCACTTGAGATATTCCCTCTTTAGCTGCGATCTTGTCGCGCAACGCTCGGCCTAACTCTTTGAGTTCGCGCTCTGTAGCGTCCCCAAATACCGCAATCTGCACTACTCTGCGGGTAAACGCGACCTTTGAAACGTTCGGTTTTTCGGTTTCGATAGGCAGATTGTTTATTGAGTCCACTCGGCTCTTTATCTCGTTCGATGCAGTGACATCGTCTGCGTCGCTGAACAGTTGTGCCGCCACCGAGCAGCCGCCCTCAATGGCTGTGCCATAAACCCTTTCGATCCCTTCGACCCCTTCAATGGCCTCCTCTATGCGCACGCAGACAGCCCTTTCCGCTTCGACAGGCGCCGCTCCTAAGTAGGGCACAAAGACATTGATGACTTTTATATCGAAATTGGGAAATTCTTCTTGATTGGTGGTCAAAGCACCGGAAACCCCACCAAGTATGAGGACGATCATCAAAAGGTTGGCGGCTACAGAATTGTTTGCGAACCAGCGAATAGCGGTATGCATTAGCGCGCTCCCACCGCCAACTGAGAATTGTTTTGCACTACACTAGGGTCTACCAACATGCCGTCGACAGCGGTCTGAACCGACGAAATGCAGATGCGTTCGCCGGCTGCGAGTCCACCGCTCACTAATATCGTGTCCTCGTACAGGCGCAGCGTTTCGATGTCGCGAAAGCGCAGTTTGTTTTCATTGTCGACGATCAAAATATTGCTGTCGTTGCGTAACGCTGATCTCGGCAGCACAAAAATATTATCGGCGGTTCGACCAGAGATCTCGGCGTTTACGAATTGTCCAACCGAAATTGCCACGTCAGCCTCGTTATTGTTAACGCGCGCCACTAACTGGACCATACGACTGGACCGATCAATCTCGGCTTCCGTTCGCACGATGGTACCCGTCCACTGCAGCTGTTGGCCTGCATAGTTCGCAGTAAGTGTTACCGAGGGTTGGGATTCGGCGGGCAGCTCACCACGCTGGGTCGGTGGAATGTCTAGAAACGCCAGCTGGCGATCTGCAACCGGCAGTCGAACCTCCACGGAGCTGTTTGCGTAGACCGTGGCGATGGGTTGGCCGCGGGAAACGAATTGGCCAATGTCGACGCTTTTTGCGCGCACGAGACCGGTAAAAGGTGCAATTAACGTTGTGCGTTTAAGGTTTTCTTGGGCCTGTTTAAGATTGGCCGCAGCGTCCAGTTGGGCTGCCGTGTTCACGCGGTACATGCGCAGCGCGTTTTCCAGATTCGAGCGCGAGGCTAACTTGCGCTCCTCGAGGCTGCGCATACGCATGAGCTCGAATTTGGAGTGTTCGAGCTCCGCTTCGGTGCGCAGTAATGCAGCCTCGGCGCGGCTCAGTGCAGTCTCATAGTCGAGGCTGTCGACTCGCGCCAGTTCTTCGCCTTTGCTGAAAAAGCCGCCGACAATGAGGCTGTCCGACATCCACTCGATTTTACCGGACACCTCGGGTATCAACTGGCTTTCGGTCAGTGGCCTGACTGTGCCTTGAGACGAGACGGTGAGCGTCAATGACTGCGGCTGCGCATCGATCACCCGGACAGTCAACGGCGCGGGGGTCACTGCTTCCGGGGTCAGCGTAGGTGCAGTCGCCATAAGCGTGGCGGCGCCGAAGATGAATGCCGCTAAAATACCAAGTGGAATTAACAGAGTGCGGGTCATGATGTGGCAGTCTCCAAAAGGGCAGGATTGCGATGAGTTGCAGAGTGATTTTGCGCCGCGTTGTAGGCCTTAATTAGGCTCTCGCGGTTCAAAGTGGCAAAGGCCTCAAACGTTTCCCGTACCGCAGTTGCGTTGCGCGCCTGTAACGCGCCGTCGAGTTGTTCTGCGCAGCGCGCATAGGTTTTGTGATCTATGTGCACGAACGCCGCCAGCGACTCCATGTTCGGCGCAAATTGCTCGAATAGGGATCGTGCAATAAGCTGTAACGGCAAATTTTGGCTGGTCTGCATCACCGCCTGAAGCACGTTAATGCGCGCAAGATTGTGTTCGACCTGGCCCAATTGTTGTTGATAAAGCGGGCGCGTCGCAGCGCAAAGCGCTTCTATTTCCTCATCGTTCGCCACTTGTATGGCCTGTTCGGCGGCCAGCGCCACCAGATTGTTAATGACTACTAAAATCTGATCAACGACATCACGGTCTGGCAGGTCGCCGCGGCTCAGAATATGTCCAATCACATCGAGACTCGCTTGGTTGCGTTGTTTCACACGCGCGCCACCGGGCTGGATGTCGGCCAAGCCAATTTGTTGCAGTGTTTTCATCGCTTCGCGGACGGCACCACGATTCGCCTGGAACCGCGAGGCCAGATCTCGTTCAGAGGGCAGCCTTTCGCCAACCCGATAGTTGCCATCGAGAATGTCGGTGATCAGATGGTTCGCAATCTGATTGTGCTTTGCCGTCATAGTTTAAGCGCTTCCTAAAATTTGGTCTGTCCAATTTGGTCAGACCAGGGCCGGCACTGTACCTATTTCCGAGCGTAGCGCAAGCATTTGTTACCAGTAGTAACAAAAAAAGCGAAACTTGCCCGTTTTATTCCGGTTTTAGACGCTTAAACGGCGACCGCAGGGACTGCTAGAGGTCATTGAGCAACGAAGGCCCGCTCGATGACGTAATCACCGGCGGTGCCTTGATTCGGTGACGCAACGAAGCCCAATGCGTCCAGGGCTGCGCTCACGTCGTGCAGCATATTCTGGCTACCACAAAGCATGATTCGGTCGTGTTCTGGGTCAAGGGTCAGCGTGCCGTTGTGCATGAGGTCAGTGATTCGCCCCCGGCGCTCGAAGGGTTCGCGGGTAACCGTTGGCAAATAGGTTAATTTATCTTTGATCAATTCGCCCAGATACTCGTCTTTGGGTAGGTCGTGAGTGAAGTGCTCATAGTAGGCGAGGTCGTTTTTCTTGCGCACGCCATGTACGAGAACGACCTCAGTAAAGCGTTCGTACACCTCAGGGTCGCGGGTAATGCTTAAAAACGGCGCTAGGCCAGTACCGGTCGACAGCAGAACCAGGCGTTTGCCGGGGTTCAGATCGTCGGTTACTAAGGTGCCGACCGGTTTTTTGCTGACCCGAACCGGATCGTCGATTTTAAGGTGTTGTAAGCGTGAGGTCAGGGGACCGTCCGGCACTTTGATTGAGAAGAATTCTAAATGCTCGTCATGATTGGCGCTGGCGATTGAGTAGGCGCGCAGCAGCGGCTTACCGTCCACCTCAACACCCAGCATAACGAAGTGGCCGTTGCGAAATCGAAAGGCATCGCTGCGGGTTGTGCGAAACGAAAACAGGCGGTCGTTCCAATGAGTGACGTCGGTAACGTATTCGGTAACAAGGGCAGCCAAGATGATTCCTAGTTATAAGCGGTTGCTGGTTGATCGAACTTAGTGTGCGCGCGGATGTCGAATAACGTGTTGGCACGCACCAGGCCAGGAAGTTTAGCCGATTTCCCCGTGAACGCGCTGTCAACTATCTGCTCAGAGGCGGGTGATAGAGGTAGACCGCTTCTTTACAGCGCGAGAACGGTTAATCCGCACTTGATGCTGGGCAGTAAAGGAGTAATCTGCGCGGCTCGCTAACTTGTGCAACATAGGAGAAGGGTATGAAACTCATCATGCGCACAGACGACTATACAATTTATCAGCGCCGGGACTCGCGTTATGCAGTTCAGGGTGCGAACAAAACGCCGATCAATGGTGATGAGAAAGTTGCGATCTTACTTAAGCATGAATTGGTCAAAGCGCCCGAAATAAAACAGCCAGAACCGGAGCCGGAAGCCGCGGCAGAGGAAGCGCCTGCAGCGGAGGAAACCCTGGCGGATGACGCTTCGGCAGAAACGGAAACAGAAACAGAAACAGAAACAGAAACGACTGCGGAAGCGCCTGCAGAGGATCCCCCAGCAGACGACGAGGCGAGCTAGTAGCCCGCACACCGGAGACAAAACCTTGCTGGTACTGTTGTCGTCGTGGCTCTGGGACCGTGCCAGTGGTAGCGTATTCGCTGTAGATATCGGAACAGCACAGTGGCGCGGAAAAAAGAAGATCGCCCAGCCATAGAGGTGGTCAGTAACTATCAGCCCGCAGGTGATCAACCTGCAGCGATCCAAGCTTTGGTTCAAGGCCTGGAAGAGGGGCTCGCCCATCAAACTCTGCTGGGTGTAACGGGATCCGGAAAAACGTTTTCCATCGCCAACGTTATTTCCGAAGTGCAGCGTCCGACCCTGGTGCTTGCCCCCAACAAGACCCTTGCGGCGCAGCTGTACGGCGAGTTTCGCGAGTATTTTCCGCGCAACTCTGTTGAGTACTTTGTGTCCTACTACGACTACTACCAGCCAGAGGCCTATGTCCCCGCGTCGGATAC
>DEBN01000021.1:10131-17230 GCA_002348825.1 Gammaproteobacteria bacterium UBA2955 | reverse complement strand
GTTTGTTTTTTTAAGAACGCCTGCACCCCGATTTTTACGTCGGTTGACTGGCCCAGCCAGTCGATGAGTTTGCCTTCCGTCGCCATTAACTTTGGTATGTTCGCGCCGAGATTTTGCCACATCAGTGCCTTGGTCATGGCCACCGAGACAGGCGCGGTGTTGATGGCGATGTCCTGAGCAATTCCCATGGCGCGGTCCAACAGCCCATCGTCATCAACGATTTCGCCGATCAAGCCCATATCCGCGGCCTCTTGACCAGAGATGATGCGCCCGGTCATTAACAGATCTGCGGCGCGAGAAAATCCCGCAACCTGACTCACGGTTACGTGGGATGCCAGCTCTGGCAGGATACCGCGACGTACCATGGCAAAGCCGATCTTCGCGGTTGGGGTAGCGAGGCGCATGTCCGCGAGCATGCTGTAAGTGATGCCGACGCCCACCGCAGCACCATTAATGGCGGCAATTACGGGCTTACGTACCTGATAAGGCCACATGGGAGGACGGGTAATTTCGGTTCGCTCTGTAAAGCCGTCCTCGCCGCCAGATAGATCAGCGCCGGCACAAAATGCACGGCCTGCACCGGTGATGACGACCGCGCGAATATCATCGTTCTCATCGCATTCATACATGGCGTCGCTGAGATCGCGACTCATAATGGGTGTCCAGGTGTTCATCTGATCCGGTCGATTTAAGGTAACCAGAGCAACCCTGTCTAGGACATCAAAGGTTATGTGCTGCAATGCATCTGTGTTCATAGCTTTTCCCCCGTTTGGCTCACCCAAGATTAACCAGCGCGACGGCACTGGATCAATACGCAGTTGCGGTGCATATTATGAAACAACGGTTGCTGTTATCCGGTCGGAGGGGCCACGGGGCAGCCCCGCAACAGGCCTGCCTAGACTGAGGGGAGAGTATGCGCATAGGTGATGAGCACGTTCAGCATTATCGTGAACACGGCTATGCGATCGTCGAAAATTTTTTGACTGCCGATGAATTGGCCGCCGCACGTGCGGATGTGGATGCCTTTATTCCGGGCTGGCTAGACTACGCCGCGAATCCAATCGGACCTAAACCGGCCGGTTGGAACGAGGGGCCGCGATCTCGTCGAGCTATGCGTTTCCCGTTTCGCGGCGCGCACCTAAATGCAATCACCTTGCACCCTGAACTACGTCGATTCGCTTCATTAATGACCGGGGACGAAGCGCTGTTTTGCGAGCAGTCGGACCTTACCTACAAATGTAAGGGGCACTACGCTGACGTCGAGCAGACCATGCACCTTGATTACGTTAATCACACATTGGCCTATCCGCCGGATCGGCCCGAGTATTGGCAGACCGCGTTCTTAATTTATTACACCGATGTATCGGTATATGAGGCGCCTACCGCAGTTTGTTCATGGCAACACTATCGCGATGAGATTTTGTGGCCCGCCGCTTACGAGCGCACACAGCGTGCTCAGCTCTATGACAACGAGGTAAAGGTTACGGTGCCCGCCGGATCGCTGTTGGCCTACAGTATGCGTACGTTTCATCGAGGTACTGCTTTTATGCGCGATGGTGCGCGGGTAGGCCATTTTGTGAGTTACGCGCCGCAGCGCCCTAAGTGGATGGGTATCGTCGGTTGGCCCGAACAGGGCATATACCGGAGCTTTTCGTCCTGGATCGAACAGGCTACTTTAGAGGAGCGAGAACTTATCGGGTTCCCCGCGCCTGGAGACGACTATTGGACTCAGGAAACGCTGGCCGGCGTTTCGGCTCGGTTTCCAAATATGGATATGCAGCCCTACAGCAACTGATACGGTTATAAGGAGAGCAGAGTGAACACGACATTAGAGCCAAAATCTTCGGCATGGTTGGATCAGGTGCAGGAAGAGATCATCGATCCCGATCGCCGGATTATTGATCCCCATCATCATCTCTGGTCCGAACCTCTGATGTTTGGACGCTATGAACTCGAGGATTTGTGGGCAGATACCGGTTCCGGCCACAACATTGAAAAAACCGTATTTATCGATTGTCATGCAAACTATCGGGTCGATGGCCCGGGCCGTATGAAACCCATTGGTGAAACCGAATATGTGGCTAAAGTAGCGGCCGCCAGTCGCGACAACCCTGAACAGGCCACTATTGCGGCGATCGTCAGCCATGCCAATTTGCTGCTTGGCGACGAAGTAGAAGAAATCCTGCACGCGCACGAGGATGCCGGGCAGGGACTCTTTCGTGGGATTCGTCACGCGGGGCCCTATGATGATACTGGCGCGCTGGCTAACGCGGGGGGCGGGCGGCCCTGCCCTTATCAAGAGGTGCAATTTCAGCAAGGCTTGCGCAGGCTCGCTGCCATGGGCTACAGCTACGATACGTGGCATTTCCATATGCAGAATGCGGCTTTCTTAGCTCTCGCGCAGGCGGTTCCCGAAGCAACGATGGTGCTCGATCATTTTGGTACACCACTCGGGGTGGGGCCCTATGCCGATCGGCGTGAGGAAATTTTTGCGCAGTGGTGCGAGGATATTGCGGCGATAGCGCAGTGTCCAAACGTATATGCGAAGTTAGGTGGCTTAGCCATGATAGACAATGGATTTGGTTGGCATGCGCAAAGTCGACCACCTACGTCCGATGAATTTGTGGCCGCTCAACGCCGCTACTATGAACACGCTATCGAGTGTTTTGGTCCGCAGCGTTGCATGTTCGAGAGTAATTTTCCGGTCGATCGACTCTCCATTGCTTATCCGGTTCTTTGGAATGGCCTGAAGAAGATCGCGGCGCAATATTCTGAAAATGAACAAGACGCTATGTTTTACGGAACCGCGGCACAGGTTTACAAGGTTTGAAGGCCGAAGAAGGTTTCCCCCATGTTTTGAGTGATGGGGTCGTAGAACAGTTCAATAAAGACGGTTTTGTTGCAACGCCAGAGGTTTTCTCTGCCGCCGAATTGTCCACTCTTAGTGACGCTGTAGACGAGGAAGTAAGCAAGCGGTCAGCCCACGATACCCGTAAGGTCGACCAGAAAAGTATCTATGAACAGTCTTTCGTGCAGTGCATGCGTTTATGGGAAACCAGCAGTGTTGTGCGCGATTTTGTTTGCGACGGCCGTCTAGCCGGAATGGCTGCGCAATTATTGAGGGTGCCATCGGTCAGACTCTGGCAGGATCAGGCGCTGTATAAAGAATCCGGTGGACGTGAGACAGACCCTCATCAGGATCAAACGTTTTGGCCCATAGGTGATGCCCCGTTAGTCAGTGTCTGGATCCCGTTTCACGCCGTGACGCGAGATAACGGCGCCATGGCGTATGTGCCTGGGTCGCATCTGGCGGGAGGGCTGAGGCCTGTAGACATTACTCACACTACAGAGCCATACGATATTCTCAGCGATCCAAGTCTGTCGCAGCGCACTCCCAGATGGATGGAGGTCGATGCCGGTGCCATGATCTGGCATCACGGATTTACGGTACACCAAGCTGCGGCCAACAGCAGTTCTCAGACGCGACGTGTCTTTACCGTGGTATTTATTGCGGACGGATGCGCGCGTCAAAAACCGTGGCCGACTTTCCCATTGGATAGAGACTGCGTGGGGGTTGGCGAATTGATAGCTGGCGCGGGCATGCCGATACTGTGGCCGAAGCCAGATAAAACGCCTCCGGTGCCAGAGCAACAGGGTATCCTGCTGGGCGTTCAGTCTAAGGTCATTTAATAGTGGTGATTTATGGCGTAGGTCTGCTTGCCGCTTGCATGCTGGTCGGTGTGATTTTGGGCGACCTCTTGGGTCAGCTTATCGGGGTTCAGGCGAACGTTGGTGGCGTGGGTATCGCTATGTTGCTGCTCATATGGGTGACTAACGCAAGTCGGTTTAAAGTATTGTTAGAGCCACCCACATCCAGCGGCATTAATTTCTGGAGTGCCATGTATATTCCCATCGTCATAGCGATGGCGGCAAAACAGAACGTAGTCGCTGCGGTCTCCAGTGGCTGGCTGGCGGTGATTGCAGGCGTTGCTGCGGTGGCCGTCAGTTTTGCCATGATTCCATTGTTGGCGCGACTGGGTCGTAGCGCGGACGAATAGCCATGAGCACAGTCGTTGCACTGCTTGAAGCAAATTCGCTCGTAACCGCCTTTGTCGTTGTGGCGCTTATCTTGGCGGCATCGAATTGGTTGGCGACAAGAATTTTTCGCGGGCAAGTTCATGGTTCGGCCATTGCGATAACTGTTGGGTTATTGCTCGCCTATTGGGGTGGCTTGGTCGGTGGTGGTAGCAAAGGGCTTGCCGATATCAGCTTTTTCTCTGGTTTAGGCGTTCTAGGCGGCGCTATGTTTCGCGATTTTGCGATTGTCGCCACAGCCTTTGGTGCCGAACTGGACGCGCTCAAACGGGCGGGTTGGGTTGGCGCGATGTCTGTAGTTCTGGGCGTGATTTTATCCTTTGTCGTCGGTGCAGTTGTTGCTGTTGGATTTGGTTTTACCGATGCGGTTTCGATCAGCACCATTGGCGCAGGTGCGGCAACGTATATCGTTGGGCCGGTGACGGGCACCGCGTTAGGTGCAGATTCTGGTGTGGTCGCTTTGAGTGTGGCTGCAGGGCTGGTCAAAGCCATCTTGGTTATGGTGGCGACTCCGCTCGTGGCGAAACGTATCGGCCTCGATAATCCCCAGTCGGCGCTGATTTATGGTGGTCTCATGGGTACCACCAGTGGCGTCGCCGCAGGATTGGCCGCTACGGACCCTAAGCTCGTGCCGTATGGCGCGATGACCGCCACATTTTATACCGGGGTCGGATGTTTATTGGCACCGTCGTTGCTTTATCTCGCGGTCTTGTATCTGCAACAACTGTTCTAAATAAGCCGTTCGGACGGGTGTGGCATTCGTTCCACCAACGGCATTACCTTGGGGACATAAACCTCGACGAAGTTTTTGTTGGTGCGATGAGCCTCGAGAGCCTCCGCGGAGGACCACCACTCAATCAGCAAAAAGGTCTGGGGGTCGGCTTGCGAATGGTAGACCTCGAAGCGCTCGCATCCAGGTTCCGTCAATGACACCTTAGCTTGATGCAGCAGCAGTTCTCTGATGGTTTTTATATCGTCTGGATTAATCGCCCGCAGGATTACGTTGTTATATTGCATTGTCATTTCTTCGTTCTAGGCCTGCGCAGTGTGCCACACTCGCGCCTAAGGATGCTTTGCTACAGTAGCGTCGATACTTGGGCGAACGTGCGGAGGAATATACGTAAATGACCACTTCACAGATGCAGGAAACAACGTGGATAGCGGAACAGACGTTGCCGCTATGGGAGGACAGTGTGCCTCACGTCTTGGGTTCGGGCGACATGCACGAACCGCAAATGAGCGTGCATCTACCGACGGCCGAATTGGCCAATGGTTGTGCAGTGATCGTCAACCCTGGCGGTGGTTATCGCATTCTTGCGTCGGATCATGAGGGTCTACAAGTGGCGCGTTGGTTGAACCGGCACGGCATTGCGGCGTTTGTACTGCGTTATCGGGTGGGACCAGATTATCCGACATCGATATCCCTGTTAGACGGTCAGCGGGCGGTGCGACTGATCCGTTCGCGCGCGGCAACCCTGAATATTGATGTCGACCGAATTGGCATGTTGGGCTTCTCAGCGGGCGGGCATCTTGCGCTCGCGGTAGCGACCTCCGGTGACGACGGCAATGCACAGGCGCCAGATGCTATCGATCGATACAGTTGCCGAATTAATTTTGCGGTGCCCGTGTATGCAGTAAGCAATGGCGCCAAGCGCGGGCGCAAAGCTGACGAATACACCCCCACGGACGAATGGGTTAACCCGCAGACACCGCCGTGCTTTATCGTCCACACGCACGAAGACACCATCGTCCCGGCGTCTCAGGCAACGCTGATTTATGAGGCTTTACTGCGCGCGGGTGTAAAAGCCGAACTGCACATTTTTAATGACGGGGAGCATGGCGTCGGATTGGCTGCCGGCGACCCCGACGTTGCCGAGTGGCCACAGATGTTGCGGCGATGGTTGCGACGCCGAGGTTTCTTCTCTGCCCAGGCACGGATCGCGGTGAGCGGATCGCTAACCTGTGCGGACGCTCCGCTTGGCTTGGCTTGGCTAACGCTGATCCCTGAAGACCCGCAGAATCCCCCAGCGCGCGTCTTGGTGCATGGGCGCCAGGGGGGAGCTTTTGCTATAACCGCAGACGCAGGGCCCATGCCCGGGATTCATGAGGTGCAGATCCGTTGGATTAGTCAACAATCGAGTTACGACGCCAGCGGCAAATACAGCATAGAGCAGAGCTTGACGTGTATTCGGAGCGTCGAGATCATGCCCAATCAGCCACTGAATATTCGGTTGCAGCCAGAAGATTTTTCGCCGTCAGAATCAATCAGCGAAGGCACAGGCTCCTAGCTCCAACTTGTCGATACCCCTGCTCAACGGTTGCGGCGCGCGGTATTTCGGATAAGGTGACTGAGTCGGCTGGAGGGGTTCAGTCCGCTGGAAAAGGAGAGGGGATGTCTGAGCTAAGCGAAAGCAAAGGCGGGTTTTGGCGGACTCGCTACGGTGTCATCTTGCTGTGTTTCGCCGCAACGTTCGTATGCTACATCGATCGGGTCAATATCTCGGTCGCCATCATTCCTATGGCGGAACAATTTCAGTGGGACCTTGAAACCCAAGGCATCATTTTGTCGTCGTTTTACGTCGGCTATCTGATGATGCAGATCATGGGTGGCTTTCTGGCGGATCGGTTCGGCGGCAAGATTGTGCTCGGGCTAGGCGTGTTGATTTGGTCTTTTTTTACCATCGTAACGCCATGGGCCGCGTTCTCCGGCATGGTGGGCTTGCTGGCTGCGCGCGTGGGCATGGGCTTGGGCGAGGCGGTGACTTTTCCTTCTGTATATAGTCTTGTTACGCGTTGGTTTCCTGTACACGAGAAAGCCAAAGCGGTGGCGTTTAACGCCAGTGGCATCCCTATAGGTACCGTGTTTGCGCTCGTTGTGACCCCGATAATTGTTACCGAGCTGGGCTGGGAATGGGCGTTTTATCTGTTCGGCTTAGTCGGCGTGTTCTGGTATATCGCTTGGCATTTGGTGGTGACCAATACACCCGAGACACACCCGAGAATA
>DEBN01000021.1:0-9747 GCA_002348825.1 Gammaproteobacteria bacterium UBA2955 | reverse complement strand
TAGAAGCGCCGCCGATGCGACAATTTCTCCGTAACAAAGCACTATGGGCGATTATTGTTGCGCACTTCTGCAACAACTGGACACTGTATGTGATCCTGTCCTGGCTGCCCAAATACGTCAACGACGACTTGGGTGTCCCGTTTGCATCTGTTGGCCTCATTGCCATGCTGCCCCATATAACTTCGTTTTTGTGCCTCAATATAGCGGGTAATATTGCCGACCGGCTTATTCAACGCGGTAACTCTGTGACCTATGTGCGTAAGCTTATGCAGACCATTGGCTTTGGCGGTCTGGCGACTTGCCTGTTCTTGATCACCACGGTAAACGATGTGTGGTCAGCGATTGGCCTGCTGTGTCTGGGCAAGCTCTTTGGTGCCGCGGGCATTGGCGGCCATAGCGTCAATCATATGGACATCGGTCCAAAATATGCGGGCACATTGATGGGTATCACCAACACCTTTGCGACCCTGCCGGGCATCGTTGCGGTGTATGTCACCGGTTACATTCTTCAGGTCACTGGGTCATGGGATTGGGTTTTCATCACTACCGCTGGCGTAACTTTGTTTGGCATGGTGTTTTATCTGATTTTTGCGTCCGGAGAGAAACAGTTCGATTAAGACGAATGAGAGTTTTTGGCAAGTAACTAAAATTTTGGGAGAGTAGCATGTCAGCAGAGGACCAACCGGGGGGCGAGCCTGCGGCGAAGACACCGAAACTAGGGGGTGCTTATTCCCACTACGTATTGTTTGTTTTGGTCATTGTCTACGTTTTTAATTTTGTTGACCGAAATATCTTGTCCATCCTGTCCCAAGATATTCAGGCGGATTTAGGTGTCACCGACGCCGAAATGGGCTTTCTTTATGGCACCGTATTCGCGGTGTTCTATGCAGTCTTTGGCATCCCCTTAGCGCGCTTCGCCGATGTGTGGGTGCGCCGCAGCCTGATCTCGCTCGGCTTGGTCTTTTGGAGCGCCATGACCGCACTGTCTGGGTTCGCTCGGTCTTTTTCCGTGCTTGCGATGTTTCGGATTGGTGTGGGTATCGGCGAGGCCAGTGCATCGCCGGCCGCATACTCGATGCTGTCCGATTATTATCCCCAGCGGCTTCGCGCAACAGTTATTGCGATTTACTCCTCCGGTGTTTACATCGGAGGGGGGATCGGCCTGTTCCTGGGCGGATTTATAATGGAAAGCTGGAACAGCACGTTTCCGGATCCGGCGGCGGCACCGTTGAATCTCAAGGGCTGGCATGCCGCGTTTCTGGCAGTAGGTATTCCCGGTATCTTTATGGCGCTGTGGGTGCGCTCCTTGCGTGAGCCCAAGCGTGGTGTGTCGGAAGGTCTTGTTACTGCCGAACATCCGAATCCGTTTGGCGTATTGCGTACCGAGTTGACAGCCATGATCCCGCTATTCAACCTCTATGGTTTGGCTCGGGACGGCGCATCGATCAAAGATAATCTGGTTGCCGCGCTGATCATTACTCTGATTGCTTGGGGGCTGATACTGCTGACCGATAATGTGCCGCAGTGGGTCGCGTTGGGTATCGGCATTTACGTGGTCTACTCCTGGGTTCAGTCCCTGAAAGCTCGTGACCCGGTCACTTACCACATGATCTTCCAGTCCAAAGCCATGATCTACACCATGCTTGCGTTCCCAACCATTTCTTTTGTCACTTATGGAGTCGGTTATTGGACCGCACCGTTGCTCATGCGACTCCACGACGTCTCTGCAACCGAAGTCGGGATGTACATTGGGCTTGGAAACGCCTTGGGCGGTCTGTTGGGCGTCACGTTGGGCGGTATCTTTGGTGATAAGTTCAAGCAACGGCACCCTGCAGGGCGACTGCTGATTGGTTATATCGCCGTATTCGGTACTGCGCCATTGGTGTTGTGGATGGTCTACACCGAAAGTTTGTACATGGCTTTTGCGCTAAATTTCGTGCATCACCTTTTTAGTGCCGCATGGCCTGGTATTCCTCCCAGTACCGCGGCGGATTTGGTGTTACCCCGTATGCGAGCGGTCGCGGGAGCTTACTATATCTTGATCAATACGATGCTTGGGCTTGCTTTAGGGCCGTATATGATGGGCCAGTTGTCGGACACCTTCGCCGCTACTGGGATGGACTCGGCGGAATCTTTACGCGCGGCCATTGCCTGCACCTTGCTGATCTTCATAGCGACACTTGTGCTGTTAACCCTTGCTTGGAAGAACTTGCCAAAAGATGAGGCGTCACGACTGGATCGTGCGCGGGCGCTAGGAGAGGAAGTTGAGGAGGTTGCTGGTTAATTGCTGGATTTCATCACACTCAGAGACCCGTTAACGCAGGCGTTTTCGGCCTTTAGCCCTTGAAGGTCACAGTTTCTGCCAATTCGGCGCGAGCGGTATGGGCGTTGTTGACGTTCATGTTGGTGTCTTCAAACCCGAAGCTGATACCGAATAGCACTTTGACTTCATCGCCTAAGCCAAAAGCGTGGCGGACTAAATCGGGATGATGCGCCATCGTGCCTTGAGCACAGGAGGCGAGTCCATTTGCAGTCATGGCAAGCATTAGGGTCTGAGCGTACATACCCACATCCCAGGCACTGCCAATACCAAAAACCTCATCCATGCACAGAAACGCAACATGTGGCGCGTCGAACAGCTCAAAGTTGCGGAATGCCACCTGGGCTCGAGCGGGTTTATCCTCCCAAGCCACGTCCATGGCGTCATACAAAACTGCGGCGCACGCGCGACGGCGGTTCTTCCAGAGTTCGCCGATCGGCCCGCGCGAGCCCTTATGGTCAGTGTTTGCTGGGTGCTTATCGCGCGCGCGCTGCATAAACTGGCTACGAAGTTGATCCCGCGTTTCACCGGAGGCGACATACACCTGCCAAGGTTGGATATTGGTACCGGAAGGTGACCAGCGAGCAAGCTCGAATACTTTATCTAGCGTCTCCTGGGGTACTCGGTCCGGTAAAAATCCCCGCACCGAACGTCGTTTTCTGACCGCGGCTTCTAGGCTCATCTCCGTCATAAGTTTTCCTAATGCGATTTAGCTGTCGTGCAGGTACCAGCGCGTACCACATATATTTACCTGGTCGTCACTGACATAGCAGTTGCGGTTTCTGGCCTCAGCGAGTATCGCTTGCCGATCGCTGACGCGAATGTCCAGGCCGCCCAGGCCCGCGCCACGTCCGTCGGTGGCCTCGACAAATCGCAGGGTAGCGTTGTTAAAGCGAATACTGGGCGTCGCAACATCTGTATCTACAGGTAAATCAGTCACGCTTGCCCAGTGTTTGGCCAGTGCAAGCGGATCTGCGCCCTGTAACTCGACGCCGATGAAGTCGACAGTCGTGCCTTGCTGGACTTTATCTTCCCAACCCAGTCCGCCGACCGGGTTCCAATAACCGCTGAAGTCCGCCTGCGGATTCCACTCAAGTTCCAAAAATGCGGCCTGCATATCCCGCGGATGTAACTGACTCAAATACCACTCGTCGCTACTGTGTTCATGGGCCACGCGCACGCCTTGATCCAGAGCGCGCTGGCGCAAACGTTGGTGTTCGTCCAGAGTATCGATTTGCGTGATCACCATGTAACCGCCATCGCCTTGGCGTCGCTGCAGATAACGGCCTGCTGCAGTGTTTTCCTGAACGGGAGCCACTACCTCCAAAAAGTTGCGCCCGACGGGCATCAGGTTGTTTTCCAAGCCGAACTTGCCCACTCCGGGGTCGATGAAACAGCTTTGGATGCCGAGTATTGCCGTGAGGTCGTCGATGACAGGCGCTAATTGCTCCGCTACCAGGCAAATTTGTCGCAGTTGTATGGTCATTGTCTTATCCCCAAAAGATATGGATATATGTAGCCGCGCGTTAGTGCGAGCCGAAAGCGTCCTGGCGCGTTGGTAGCTCGGTGAAATCGCCGGATCTCTTTTCAGCGCGTGCTTGCATGGCTTCTTGCATTTCTTGGCCATTCATCATGGAGGCATTCCATATTGCGATGTAGTCCAAAGTGTCGGCGGTGCTGTGGTCTTTTGAATAATTGATCATGCGCTTGCAGCCGTAAACTGCCAACGGTGCCTTCTCGGCGATTTCGGCAGCTATGCCCATGACCGCGTCCAGCATGGCGGCCTGGTCCGCGAATACCTGATTTACCAAACCGACTGCTTTAGCTTCCGCGGCGGGCATGCGTCGACCCGTATAGGCGAGTTCGCGCACCAAGCCCTCGGGCATCTGCTGCACCAGGCGCGGGAAGGTGCCCACATCGGCGGTCATCCCAATGTTGGTTTCAAAGATCGTAAAAAACGCATCGTTAGTGGCATAGCGGATGTCACAGGCCGTTACCATATCCACGCCGCCGCCGACACAGCCACCTTGAATTGCTGCCAAGATTGGCAATCGGCAGGCTTCGAGAGCATTAAATGTTGCTTGGGTCTTGCGTGCTGAATCGTAAAATGCGGCGCCGTGACGAATGCTATTACGGCGCGCTTCATCTTTGTCGACCGGTGCTTTAGGCGCGAACGCGGCCAAGTCCATGCCCGCCGAGAAAACCGGCCCTGTGGAGGAAATAACGATGACTCTGGCGCGCGCGTTGTCATCGATATCTGCTATCGCTTTGGGTAGTTGATCCCAGAACGCTGGAATCATGCTATTGCGCTTCTCCGGTCTGTTTAGGCAGATATGCGCGATGTTGTTCTCGATGGAAACATCGAAGCAGTCAAATTTTTCTACAGGCACTTTAGATCCTCAGTGGGGTTAGCAAACTCGCTGAGTATAGCGTTGCTATCGGCTGAGCAACAATCCATCTAGATACCTCCCTGGCCTAACGCCGGCGAACCGGCCAACGACATTGCCCCGACATACAATTCAGCCTTGGTGCGGTTGAGCCCTGGCGCGTCCGCGATTCTGGCCGAGGCGCCACTGCATCGGCCTGAGATGGTCCAGGCAAATGCTCCTGCGCTAATTTTGCAGTGATTTCAGAGTTTAAGGGTTCAACAAATTGTTGATTGCTTTTCATGCAGCGGTCGCTATAAGTTGACGGGTGGACATGACAAAAATACAGTGAAAAGGGGGATTCGATGAGCGAAACAATCACAACTGGTACCGACGACCTGCTGGCTACGCTAGATGGTGGGGTGTTGACACTGACGCTAAACCGTCCAGAGGCGCGTAACGCCATGTCGGGTGCTATGACGGCGGCGTTGGCCGCGCAATTAGCTGATGCTGAGTTGAATACAGCGGTAAAGGTTATTGTGCTTACTGGCGCGGGTAAGGGGTTTTGCGCCGGCGGCGATGTAAAAGGCATGGCGGCCAGCGGCGACGGTACTGTGGGCGATAACACTATTGACGGCGCGATACACCGGCAAAGAGTGAACCAGCGCAGTACTGCGGGCAAGCTTTATAGCATGCCTAAGCCTACTATTGCGGCGCTACCCGGCGCTGCTGCAGGTGCGGGGCTATCACTGGCGTTAGCGTGCGATATGCGCATCATGTCGGCGAATGCAATCATGACGACCGCGTTTGCGCGAGTGGGTTTCTCTGGTGATTATGGCGGTACGTTCTTCATGTCGCAGCTTATTGGCTCGGCAAAAGCGCGCCAGCTGTATTTTTTGTCTGAACGCGTCAGCGCTGAACAGGCGCTGGATCTTGGGCTTACCAACTGGGTATGCGAGGCGGATGAACTTACGACAAAGACTCAAGAGATTGCTCAACAGTTGGCAGCTGGCCCTACGGTTGCTTATCGGTATATGAAAGAAAACTTCGCGCGTGCGCTGTCCTCAGGCGATGTCGACGACTGTTTGGATTTGGAAGCGACCCACCATGTGCACTGCGGACAAACGGAAGATCATCGCAATGCGACCAAAGCGTTTGTCGAAAAGCGTGAACCGGTTTTTCAGGGTCGTTGATCGGAAAAGCTGTAGCCCGCCACGCGCATAATTTCGCGCGCGGCGGGGCTGCGCAAATAGCTCATGAAAGCCTTGGCCGCTGGGTTGTTCGCTGCGCGCCTTAGGAGGACAGCATCCTGATATATGGGCTCATGCAATGTTGCGTTCACCAACCAATACTGGCCGTTTCTTGGCGCGGCAAAGGATGTTTTCAGCGGTTTTTGTTGAACCGCTTGGGTCAGTGCGATAAATCCTGCGTCCGCGTTTCCGCTGCTGATTATGCCAAAGGTCTGGCCGATGTTTTCGCCGCGCACGATACGCGACTTCACTTCTTCGATTAACCCAAGGGCTTGCAGGGTTTGCACACTGGCCAATCCGTAAGGCGCCACAGCCGCGTTGGCATGGGCGATGCGAGGGCTGTCGCGCAGTAAGGCTACGGCGTCCTTTTGACTTATTTCTTGTCGCTCTGAGTTCGGAGTCCGATTGGGAAACCAAACGGCCAGCCTCCCGGTCACGTAGCAGAATCGGCTGCCCGGTACTGTGAGGCCGTCGCGATCCAATTGCTCGGGTCGGGCCTGGTCGGCAGCCAAGAATACATCGATGGGTGCGCCGTGGCGTATTTGTGCGTACAACTTGCCGGTGGCTCCAGCGATAATTATCAGCGTAAAGGTTGTCTTTTGCTCGAAGTCTTTTTTCAAAGCTTCGATCGTGGGCATGAAATTTGAGGCGACCCCCACCGCAGCGTGGTCTCGAGGAGCGCTCATCGTAAAGCTTGATAGCGAAGAACCAACAATAATAAGCATTACGACGGTCGTGTTGAAAATCAGGCGAACGAGCCCCCGGCCTCCTATGAAATTTAAATTGTTATTGAGGCATTTCATCAGTTGAAATAGTTTTAACCCGTTGGCAGCTTCGCTATTCCCCGTTTTTACCAAATTGTCGTGTTGCCGGTTGTCCAGAAGCCTTGGACTGAGCGTAGGCCTTGTTGACTATCTAGATTGCATTCAGATCCTTTGTCTTTGCAATTGGTGGAACCCCTGCGGGCCAAAGCGTCCGAGCTCGCTCTACAATATTGGTACTGCGACAAGCTTGTTGATTGCTGTTCGAATCCGGGTGTTTAGCTATATAGATTCCTATAACATTCTAGATAAGGCAGTCAATTTTGGGAAGGAAATGACAACGACTGAAAAATCCATGCGGCGACTTGCCGCGACAGCACTCGGTGGAACGAGTATAGAGTGGTACGATTTTTTTCTGTACGGCACGGCAGCTGCGTTGGTATTTCCCACCCTGTTTTTTCCCGAAGGCATGCCTTCCTACGTGGCCTTAATCGCTTCATTCAGTACCTTTGCAGTCGGCTTCCTCGCTCGACCCGTTGGCGGAATCATCTTCGGCCATTTCGGAGATCGCGCTGGAAGAAAAGCCGCCTTGGTGGTCGCAATGGCCCTAATGGGCTTAGCGACCACTCTGATCGGTTTGTTACCAACATACTCAGAGATCGGGGTCGCGGCTCCGCTCGCTTTGATTATTTGTCGCTTCGCGCAAGGGCTAGCGATCGGTGGGCAATGGGGAGGTGCGATGCTACTGGTTACTGAGAACGCCCCCGCAAACAAACGAGGATTCTATGGGGCTTTTGCGCAAGCTGGTGCGCCGATGGGCGTAATTCTGGCAAATCTCGCTTTTTTAATTGTTAGCGCTAGTGTATCTGATGATGAATTTATGGTGTGGGGTTGGCGCATACCCTTTGTACTTAGTTTTGTATTGATCGGTCTGGCTTTGTATGTTCAGTTTAGATTAGAAGAGACACCAGCATTTAAGGCCCTGGAGAATGCGAAATCGAAAGGCGAATTGGCACAAACGAAGAGATCGCCGGTAATCGAAGCATTGTCGAAGTTTCCAAAACAGATTGCATTAGGAGCAGGTGCGTTTTTGTCCGTGCAGGTCTCTTTTTATATCTTTATCGTCTTCGTGGTTTCCTATGGTACAGATCCGCAAGGTTTAGGGCTGACTCGATCAGACATGCTCCTCGCTGTACTGTTATCTTCTGCCGCCCATATACCTGGCCTCTTTTATTTCTCAGCTTATTCTGACCGTCACGGCCGTATAGGAATATATAAGTTAGGAGCAATTCTGATGGGCTTTTGGGCTTTTGCAGTTTTCCCGATAATGAACGTTGGCTCACTGCTGTTCATAACGCTCGCGTTATGCCTTGCGCAAATTTTTCTATCTATGATGTACGGCCCGCAGGCAGCTTTGCTAACGGAGCTTTTCAGTGCTGAAGTTCGTTATTCGGGCGCGTCGCTGGGTTATCAAATTGGAGCAATTGTCGGAGGCGCTATGGCGCCAATAGTCGCGACCGCGCTGCTAGCAGCTTTTGGGAACCCAATTTTCATTAGCGCATATATAGCGCTTGCTTCTGTTTTGACGTGGTTCTCCGTTCACGCGCTCAGGAATGAACGCCCACATGAAATCGACGCATAAATGTCGTTCTTTCAAGAAAGGAATTTTGTAAAGAAACCAGCGTCGCTGATTTGTTGCGAGATACTTAACAAAAGCGCCTCGGCGCCGAAGTCAGCTATCAACTGACAACCCACGGGCAATCCTCCCGCGCTGATTGATAAAGGCAGACTCGCCGCGGGGTTACCGGTGTCATTAAATAGGGCGGTGAATCCGATCATTTGGTAGAGCAAGTTAAGATAGCTTTCTGCATCTTCGCTCATGGTATTTAACGCGCCGATCGCGGGCGGTAAGCAAGCCATGGTCGGCGTTAGAATGAGGTCGTAGCATTCGAACAGCGATGCGCACATCTGCCCATGGCGCTGGATGCTCGAAACGGCCGCCGCGTATTGAGCGCCAGTGACGTTCTGTGCACTTTGAAAATTAGTCCATGTCACGTGCTCGATATCGCGCTCGGTGAGTGGCCGGCCTAAGGCATCTTGTTTCCCGTTGAGCATTGCGCCGATGTGACTTATCGCCAACGTACCATGGGCGTCGCGCACGATCTCGGGCGTAAACGAATGTTGGATTGGCTCGATGTGATGGCCCAATGATTCGAGCGTGTGAGCGCTTTGTTCGGTTAGCGCCCTAATTTCTTCTGTGACTTGAGCACCATTGAAGGTTTTCAGGCATAGGGCGATGCGCAGCGGCTTTGGCGGTCGCAGCGCAGCACTGCTAAAACTTTCCGCAGTATGAGGCGCATGGTAGGGGCTGCCCGCCTCCGGGCCAGCGCTGATGTCGAGCAGCGCCGCTGAGTCCCGCACGCTGCGGCTGACAACGTGGGTGGTTGATAGGCCACCCCAGCCCTCTACCGCTGTAGGCCCGAGAGGTACTCGACCGCGTGTAGGTTTAAGACCAAACAAGCCACAGCAGCTCGCGGGGATCCGTATCGATCCGCCACCATCGGATGCATGGGCCACGGGAAACATGCCCGCGGCCACGGCCGCTGCGGCTCCTCCGCTGGAGCCGCCTGTTGAATGCTCGAGCGACCACGGGTTGCGCGTGGGGCCGTGTAAAACAGGCTCGGTTGTAGTGGCTAAGCCAAACTCCGGGGTATTGGTTTTGCCGCTTAGCACCAGGCCAGAGGCTTTGTAGCGCTGCACCAGCGTAGAGTCGTGATCGGATACATTGTCTGCAAACAGCCGCGACCCGTTACTGGTCACTACGCCTTGATAGTGTTGACCTAAATCCTTTAGCGGCATAGGTACGCCGCGAAAAGGTCCTGCTGGTAGGCCGTTTTTAATCGCTGTCAGCGCTTGCTCCCACATGGGCGTTACGACGGCGTTCAATGCCGGATTTTTATTCTGACAGCGCTGCTCGGCGCAGCTGAGCAGCTCTTCAGCGCTGACATCGCCGTTGGCTACGAGTTCGGCTAAACCCAAGGCGTCGTATT
>DEBN01000078.1 GCA_002348825.1 Gammaproteobacteria bacterium UBA2955 | reverse complement strand
GCAGCCATCCAAGCAGCGAAGGCGCCCGCTTCGTTAATACCCGCCTCAATCACTTGGCCGTCTTCGCTCTCTCGATAGGCCGCCAATGCGTCCGCATCTTCGGGTCGATAAAGCTGTCCAACCGAAGAGTAAATGCCTAACTGTCGGAACATGCCTTCCATGCCGAATGTTCGCGCCTCGTCTGGCACAATCGGCACAATGCGCGGGCCTATCTCTTTGTCGCGCACCAAAGTGGCCAGAATGCGCACAAACGCCATGGTGGTGCTTATTTTGCGCTCACCACTACCCTTAATTTGGCCAGAAAAAGCACTAAGTGCCGGCATCGTCAGCGTGTTTTTGTCCACCAAACGCCTCGGCATGGGACCGCCTAAGGCAGCCCGCCGTTCGCGCAGATAGGCCATTTCGGCGCTGTTTTGCGCTGGCCGGAAATACGGGACGTCCTGCAGTTCTTTGTCGGTCAGCGGCACATCAAAGCGATCACGAAACTGTTTTAATTCCGCCAAGTTCAGCTTCTTTACTTGGTGCGTAGTGTTTTCCGACTCGCCCGCATCACCCATACCGTAGCCCTTGACCGTCTTCGCCAGAATGACAGTGGGCTGACCTTCATGTTCCATCGCGGCGCGGTAAGCCGCGTATATTTTGTACGGGTCATGGCCGCCGCGGTTAAGACGATAAATGTCCTCGTCCGTCATGTCCGACACCATATCCAACAACTGCGGATGCTGACCAAAGAAGTGCTCGCGCACGTAACCGCCACCCTTTGCTTTGAAATTCTGGAACTCGCCGTCTACTGCATCGTTCATAGCCTGTTGCAGCAGACCCTCGTCATCGCGGGCCAGTAAAGGGTCCCAAAGCCGACCCCATACCACTTTGATGACGTTCCAGCCCGCGCCGCGAAAATAACCCTCGAGTTCTTGAATAATCTTTCCGTTACCCCGAACTGGTCCGTCTAGGCGCTGCAGATTGCAATTAACGACAAAAATCAGATTGTCGAGTTTTTCACGCCCAGCCAGAGCCAGGGCACCTAAGGCCTCAGGTTCATCGCACTCACCGTCACCAAGAAATGCCCAAACCTTACGCCTAGCCACATTGGCCTGACCACGGCTCTGCAGATACTTCATCAAGTGCGCTTGATGAATCGCTTGCAACGGCCCCAAACCCATGGAAACAGTGGGGAACTGCCAATAATCTGGCATCAGCCATGGATGCGGATAAGAGGAGAGACCCTGCCCGTCGACCTCGCGACGGAAGTTATCCATTTGTTGCTCGCTCAAGCGTCCCTCCAGAAACGAGCGTGCATAAATCCCGGGAGCCGCGTGACCCTGGAAATACACCAGATCACCGGCGTCGCCAGCGGCTTCGTTTGGGGCTCGGAAAAAATGATTGAAGCCCACATCATAAAGCGTGGCCGAAGATGCAAAGCTTGAAATGTGTCCACCGAGATCACCGGGGCGATTGTTCGCACGAACCACCATAGCCAACGCATTCCAACGAATAAGACTTCGGATGCGCCGCTCCATATACAAATCACCAGGCATCGGCGCTTGTTGATGTGCGGGGATCGTGTTGCGGTAAGGCGTTGTCACCGCAAACGGCAGCGGTGCTCCAGTCTGGGTGAGCCGAGCAGCGAGGCTGCTGAGCAACTGTGATGCTCTTTCCGGACCTTCAATTCGCAACACGTCATCAAAAGCGTCGTACCATTCCTGTAACGCTTGACGATCTGAATCCACAATCGAAGGGGTATCACGGGTCGGGCGAACCAACTGCTGTACTCCTGTAGCGCGGCCTAGGCCGCAAACCCTAAAGTTTGCGGGATATAAACAACGGTTACGATGCTGTATTCCTTTGCTTCGAACATCTCAGAAAACTTATAAGAGGCGTGGCGACTTTGCTTCCGCTCAGCCCCACAGCCACTTGCCTATTGGCTGAGCCCCGCGGTGATGCCGATTAGACCGCTATCCGTTAGTGCCCGCATCTAGGCGGTTATCATGGCTCGCCAAGGGAGTTGCGGCTTTGAACCTAGGCTCCCATATGTCGATGCACCTGCCCCACTACCCGAAGCCAATCAAATTTTGGTCCTGGATCAGCTTTGCGACCCGGAGCAATATCGCAGTGTCCCACTATGGCGTCGGCGCTGATTCGCGGATAGGCGTCCATCAACGTCCCAACAAGCTGAATCAGTTTACGGTATTGGGGGACCGTGTAGTCTTCCGCAACCGTTCCTTCCAACTCTACGCCAATGCTGAAATCATTGCAGCCACTGCGCCCACGCCAAACCGAAACTCCCGCATGCCAAGCTCGTTTGTCAAAGCTCACAAACTGCTCTATCTGGCCCTGCCGATCGATTAACACGTGCGGCGCCACCCGAACGCCTTCAAGATCGGCAAAACTCGGGTGCTCGCCACAATCTAACTCGCCGGTAAACAAGCGCTGGGCAGCCCCCGTGCCGTACTCACCTTCTGGCAGTGAAACGCAATGCACAACAACGAGTTCAGGCTGCAAACCGCTGGGCCGCAGATCAAAATGCTCACTGGGTCGCCACACGGCCTTATCGAGGCGATGATCAGCATTAATCAGCAAATACATTGTCCGTTAGTGTCAGAGCACTATAATTCTACTCGGCACGCATTAATTCGCTAGCCAAAAGACACCCAACCCTTTACGGAACGCCTACTCATGAACACAGAGCTTTCCCGCCAAAGCGTGCTTGCTGCCGCACACACCAACGTGCGCGCGGCACTGGCCGAAGACCTCGGCACAGGCGACCTATCCGCGAGTCTCATCCCCGGAAACCGCAACGCCACGGCAAACGTCATTACGCGCACACCCGGCGTATTCTGCGGACAGTTTTGGGTTCAGGAAACCATGCAGCAGGTCGACAAACGTATACAAATCGACTGGCACGTTAGCGATGGCGAGGTTATCGCGGCCGACCAGCACTTGTTCACCTTGACCGGCGCGGCTGCAAGCCTGCTGACCGCCGAGCGCACCGCTCTAAACTTTGTTCAACTGCTCTCAGGCACCGCAACCCGCACCGCCCACTTCGTAGCGCTGCTGCAAGGCCAGAACACACAGCTACTCGATACACGGAAAACCATTCCAGGCCTGCGTCTAGCACAGAAATACGCGGTAAAATGCGGCGGCGCGAGCAATCATAGAATCGGTTTATTCGACGCCTACTTATTGAAAGAGAATCACATCGCGGCCGCGGGCAGCATCACCGCGGCGGTGGCTGCGGCGCGTGCTAATCAACCGGACAAGTCGATAGAAGTAGAGGTAGAAAACCTTGCAGAGTTAGACGAAGCCATTGCTGCGGGGGCCGACATTGCCATGGTCGACAACTTTACTTTGGCGGACACGCATACCGCGGTCGCTAGATCCGCAGGACGCATAAAGCTAGAGGCCTCCGGGGGCATAAACGACCAGACTCTGGCCGAAATCGCGGCGACTGGCGTTGACTACATATCCAGCGGCGACCTGACTAAAACCATCATACCCATGGATTTATCCATGCGGTTCATAGGCAACTAAACGCCGGCTTGCCGACACATTAGAATAATGGGTCGGCCACGTTTCAACTGATCAGCCACTGCAAGCCGAGCAATAGCGCCGCCGGCATTTTGCAACAGATGGGCAAGATAAGGCTAACCAAATCCCACAAAGACTAACTGTTTTACTGCATCTACTAGATAAAACGGGCTTCGGCACAATTATTTGGCGCGTGAAAAAATCGTTTAAACGATTCTTAAAAAGAATATATTGGTTGTTAATTATTCCTTTTTAATGCTTTCGCGACGTTGCTACATTGCACGCCTTGTTGATCTCTTGATCTCCCAATATCACTGGATTAGGCCTTCAAAAATGCAAAATGGAAATGCTCAACGTCTTATGCAGCCCCGGCAAGAGGACGTGACTGAAACAAAGAAAAGCCCGGAGCTTCGCGAAGTTGCGGAAACTCTTTCCGAATTCGAGCGCGCAAGACTCTGCAGCAAAACCTGGTCAATGCCCCAAGACTGATAGC
>DEBN01000105.1 GCA_002348825.1 Gammaproteobacteria bacterium UBA2955 | reverse complement strand
CGTGTTCATTTGATCGCAGACCTGCACAAACGCTGCTGGGTTCGGTTTGCGTGCGCCGACCTCGTGGGATAAAAACATTCTGTCGAAATGCGCTAGGGCTTTTGGATAGCGACTGTAAAAAGATTCAGCATGAACGGCGTTTGTATTGCTAAATGCGAACAAGTCGTAACGTTGTGCCAGTCGCGGTAGCAGCTCGACCACCTCTGCATAGGGCTCGGTCCAAATGGCGTTCCAACCGTCCTGCCAATCGGTCAAAGGCATGTCTATGCCGAAGTGTTTACCCTGCCGCCGCGCATATTCGGCGAAGTCTATGGCACCGACTTCGTGCAATTCGTAGGCCTCGTCCATGACCCAGCGACGCTCGAAATAATCTGCTGCAACACCGGCACGGGTTGCCCAGGTCCGAAAAACCCTAGCGACGTTGATGCCCAGCACCACGCCACCCAAATCCAGCAGCACGGCCCTAGGCATGCGCAGCACTAATAGCCAGCACGGCTGTCGCGAATAAGCGTCAGATAATCACTGTCCATGGCGCTATAACTGGACTCTCCGTTTTTCATGACGAAAATCGGGTCCTCTGTCATGTCGATGTCGTAACCCTGTTTTCGCAGATCGCCCTTGAGCATTTTGAACGTGCCCGTCACGTCTATGTCTGGTTGGATCCTCAAGAATACAGGTACCGCGTAGCTGGGTAGCTTGTCCCTAACAAATTCGGCGAAGCGATCTAGGTCTAATTCCGCCACATCATCCACCAGAGTTAGGGCTGCCATGCCTGCGCGGCCGTCTGTGCTGGGAATTTCCACGCCGTAGACATTACAGAACTTAACTTGATCAAAGCCGTTGATAATCTCGCCCACTTCATTCGTCGAAACGTTTTCTGCCTTCCAGCGGAAGGTGTCGCCGACACGATCTACAAACTGATAGTGGTCGTACCCCAACGTATAGCCAACATCCACGGTGCGCATGAGATCACCGGTGTTGAACCAAGCATCGCCATCGGCAAATGCGTTGCGAAATACTTTCTTCTCCGTGGCCTCGGCATCGGTATACCCTTCGAAAATAGTGTCGGGCGTAATTTTGCCCAGTAATAAACCCGGTTGGCCTGGCTGCGCTGGAATACATCTGCCGGCACTGTCGGTGACGATTTCGTCGTTATCGACATCGTATTCGACCAGTGCCACTTCCGCGGAGGTCATACCCACGGTCATGTCTTTGTTCATGAGATTGGCAAACGAAACATTGCCTTCGGACGCGCCATAAAATTCACATATGCGTTTGATGCCGTAGCGCTTTTTGAAATCCATCCAGATGTCGGGCCGCATACCGTTACCCATAATGCAATGCAGTGGGCTATTGGCGTCATCAGCCTGCTCTGGGATATTGGTGAGGTAACGACACAACTCGCCGATGTAGATCATATGTGAGCAGTTGTGTTCGCGTATCTCGTTGAGGAAATTACTGGCAGAAAATTTACGTCGCACGAACATGCTGGCGCCAGAAGCAAAAGCGGCGCCAGCACCCAGCAGCAAGCCGGTTGCATGATACAACGGCAGGCACAGATAGATCCGATCTGTAACCGCGCATTGCAATCCCGCCTGTGCGGACATGTCTGCCGCGATTAGATAGCGACGATTTGACAGCACAGCGGCCTTGGGCAAGCCGGTGGTGCCGGACGTGTAGATATATAAGGCCGTTTCGCCAATCGTCGTTTCCCCAGTCTGGGCCGGATTGCTTTCGCTGGCTTCGGCGCAGCTACTCATTAGATCTTGAGCCCAGTTCGGGCAGGGTTGGTCGCCGCTGTCTTTGACGAAAAAGAAATCGGATCCTGCCTGCAGACTCAATTGATCTTGGATGGCGTCCAGTTCGGTCATGCATTCCTCGCCGACGATGCATTTGCTCGAACCGGTTACATTTATGCAGTGGATAAGGGAATTACCGCTAAGGTTGGAATTTAGCAGACCACTGATCGCGCCCAATTTGTTGAGCCCAACCAATAGCGCCAGATACTCGATACGATTTTCCATCATGATGCTGACCACATCGCCGCGATTTACCCCTTGGGCCTGCATATGGTTTGCGAAGCGGTTGGCTAAGGCATTGAACTCGAACCAGCTGAGCCGCTGGCCCTCAAAAACGATTGCGTCAGCGTTGGGGTGATTTTCCGCATTGGCCTCAACGCGAGCGCCGAAGCTGTCCTGGACCTCTGCTGGGCGTGGTGTCATGCCTTTCTTGAGTTTTAATAGAGCTGGCACGTAAGCCAGTGTTTTTAAGGTATCGATAACACCCACGATGTCTTCTCCTGTTCCCGATGAATAGCAGACGATAGCAAAAATACGGAGCTTGTACTGCGCAGGTGGTTCGTGTCGTTTTGACCGTTAAAGGTTACAGTCGCTACTCGGTATAGCGGCGCAAGGAGGGCGTTTTGCAAGAAATTAACGGCGTGAATAGTTGGCAGATTGGTGCGGTCAAAATTACCCGTATTGTTGAAATGGAAACCGTTGGGGGTAGTCGGTTTATCTTGCCGGATGCCACTCGCGACGCCTGCAAACCGATTGACTGGATGCAGCCGCATTTTATGGACGAGCAAGGTAATTTGATCATGAGCATACATGCATTAGTGGTCGATACAGGTGAACACCGAATCCTTGTGGATACCTGCATTGGCAATGACAAGGAACGCACCATGCCGACCTGGTCGCATTTACAAACGGACTTCCTGCAAAAACTCGAGACAGCAGGCTACCCACGAGAATCTATCGACTATGTGTTGTGTACCCATTTGCACGTAGATCATGTGGGCTGGAATACCATGCTGGTGGACGGCGATTGGGTGCCAACGTTTACTAACGCTCGATATCTGTTCGGAGAGACCGAGTGGAATTATTGGGATGCCAATGAGGATGAATCCACGTATGGCACCGTTATCGCTGACTCGGTCCGCCCTGTGGTGGACGCCGGCTTGGTTGATTTGGTTGCGACCGATCATCGACTGTGTCGAGAGGTTGCCCTTCGATCGACACCGGGCCATACCCCTGGGCATGTATCGGTAAAGATCGAATCGAACGGAGCAAGCGCATTGATCACAGGTGATTGCATTCATCATCCGGTGCAGATGACTCGCACCGACTGGTGCTCTTCGGCGGATTACGATCAATCACAAGGAAGGCGCACCAGAGAAAAACTGTTGTCGGAGCTGGCGGACCAAAATATTCTGGTCATTGGTACTCATTTCGCAACACCTACTGCGGGTCGTGTTAAGGCGCTTTCGAAGGACAGCTATTGGTTTGATGTTGCGGGCTAAGATCCCCTATTTTTCATTCTCGAGTCGCTGAGGCTAGGCCGCAAGTTCTGCTTTCAACGAGTCGACATTACTTTGCATTTTGTCCCATTCGGAAAACAAGAACTCAGTAGGGTCGCCCTCTGGAATGTCCGCATGAGAAATTCTCCAGAATTGTAAAATCACGCGTTGGTTAAGCCAGCCACCACTGATTAAGTCGTTGACGTTAGCAGACCCCTCGAAGCCTACATGAGCAAGGAACACTAAATCTTTCCCCGGATTGCTTTCCAACATTGCGGATACGCCACCAAGACGGAGTGGCAGCAACCCTGGCCATCTTCTCAATTGTTCCAGCAATTGCGGTTTCCCAACAGCTAACTCTTCGTGTTTTCTCTGTGTGAAACGGGTGCCCTCAGGGTAGATCAATACAGATTCGTCATCGCCAGCAGTTGATACAAGGTTGCTGACTTTTTCAATTGCGGCGGCACTATCCGCACCCGATCGGTCAACGAAAACATTTGGCAGTAAGTTGCCTCCAATGTCCAAACAGGGGAAAAGTTGCAGTTCCTGCTTAAGCACATAACGTAGGCTCTCTGCGCGAGCTTTGCCGAAGTATAGAAGCGGTAAGACGGTATCAGCCATGCTGGTGTGGCGAGACAGTAGCAAGGCGCAAGGACCGTTCAACGCTTCCTCTCCGCGGACCTCGATTTTAAGTCGAAAGATTCGCCGGCCGACATCGAATAGTGCTTGAGCCCACCAAAATTGGATGTCTCTTAAGTGTCGTAAAAATCCTGGATCGTTTCGGTAGCGCAGCCACACCCAAGCAAAGCGGGCCAAACCCGTCCACTCACACATAATGAACCAATACACAAATATTAAACTGTGAGGCGCCGTGCGAAATGCCGGTAAGACGCTTGCCACTAAAGATACAACGACGAGCACGGGTGCAAGTAACGCTACAAGTAAGGTGATAATAGCTAAAGCGCTAATGGTGGCGCAGCGACGTTTGATCATGCGTAGGCCCCAGACATCCTCGTTAATTGTGATCTAAACCAATAGTAAGCAGCGATCCCGAAAAGTGCATTGCTAATTAATGTCGCGATGAAGATCCCTGTATATCCATAGTAATGGTCAAGTACGGAAGCCAGCGGGATGTAGACGACTACCATCCTTGCGAAGGATAAAGCAGTGCTTGGCAGAGGTTTCCCGACAGCATTGAACGAGGCCGTCGCCATCATAAGCATGCCCCAAAAGCCATAGCTCCACGGTACTAATGCAAGATATAGCGCCGCGATTCTGATCACCTCGGTTGAACTGTCGATCAAGCTGGAGATAGCCTCACCAAAGACGAACAATGGCATCGCGACCAAGAAACCCCACAGCAGCGAAAATTTGTAGCTCGCGCTCACACCCTGACGGACGCGGTCGATCCTCTTTGCGCCTAAATTTTGACCAACGAAAGGGCCAATTGAGCCTGACAGAGCAAACATAAGCATGGCTGCCACGGACTCGATGCGTCCTGCAACCCCAAATCCTGCAACGGCCGTTTCTCCATAACTTGCCATTAATCGTGTGATGTAGGCCGCCGTGATCGGTCCAATCAGATTGGTGGCGATAGCAGGTAGACCAACATGTAAAATACGTCTCGTCGATTCAAAAAAGGCGCGGAAGTGATCGCCTCTCAGTATCATTTGTCTTTTCCAGACGAAGATCATTATTACTATGAGAGTTCCGAAGCGTGTCACCGTCATCGCGGTTGCGGCCCCAGTAAGCTCCATGGCAGGCATACCGAACCATCCAAAAATGAAAATTGGATCGAGTAGCAAGTGGATTAATGACCCAACAGTCATTACGACGCCAGGTGTGGTAGCGCTACCGTTGGCGCGCATGATGCTTCCCAGAATCATGCTGGCGGTGAAGAAAATGCTACCAGGCAGATAGATATCAAGGTAACTATGAATAAGCGGAAGCATCTCAGGTGAGGCCCCCAAAGCTATGAATAGAACATCTAAAGAGAACCAGCACAGTGCTGCCAGAAGAGACATTGCTACCGTGACCAACACTAAGCTGTGAGTACCCAGGCGCTGAACATCATCAGTGTAGCTCTTGCTTCGAGACTGTTGACCAACGCTCCTGGCAATCACTGAAGACGTGCCTATGCTGATTCCCAGCGCAATACTTGTTAACACCATGGTCAGTGGGAAGGTAAAGGTTATGGCAGCGACGTGGGCAGTGCTTAGTTGACCAATGAAGCCCATTTCCAAAACTTGAACCAATATGCTCGAGGAAACTCCCATCATCATGGGCGCAGTCAGTCTGGCCAAAGCTGTAGAGACTCGGCCATTGGTGAGATCGGTCTGGGACATGCTTGGAGTGTCTCATGAGTCGACATCTTTAGAAGGTGAAAATCTCTCCGAAATTTCTCGCCGCTATAGCAAGATCGTGCTTTCCACTGCGATAGCGCTAAAAGTCATGAAGTAGCCTCTCGAAGGGTGTAGATCGCGCGGATTCTCGAGTGACACCTCGAGCGACTGGTGATTCGAAATCGGTTGTTACTGCCTGGGTGTTGTCAGCTGAATTAGAGTAGTTCGCCATCAGCATAACCTTTGGTTCGGCCCGCGCCGAGGGGGGCTGAGTCTTGTATGATAAAAACCTCTATGGTCAGAGATCCTACCGGTGATCGAAAACACTCCGGCGGTTGCAGTGAGCCCAGCCGCACGCTCTGAATATCTGGATTTTGCCAAAGCTGCAGCACGTGCGGCGGGCTCGGTGATCTTGCCTTATTTTCGCGTCAGTGCCGATGGCATAAACCTCGAAAATAAAGCGCAGACGGGCTTTGACCCGGTTACCCGCGCGGACCGCGAGGGCGAACAGGTGATTCGACAGCGTATAAACGAAAATTATCCCGAGCATGGGATCTACGGCGAAGAGTTCGGCTTACAGTCGGGTAATGGCCTTACTTGGGTTATTGACCCCATCGACGGTACCCGCGCATTTATGAGCGGTATGCTCCATTGGGGTGTTTTATTGGCGCTGTTTGATGGCGAAAACCCAATTGTTGGCGTGCTTTACCAGCCCTACACAGACGAGCTTTTTTTTGGTGACGGTGTTTCCGCAGCCTTGCAGCATTCGGGGCAGGAGCGGCCGCTCAACACCTCCACTGTTACCGAATTGGCTGCCGCGACCACCTGTACCACGGGGACCCATTGGCTGCCTGAAGCGCAGCGCTCGCGATACGAGGCTTTGGCGGCTGCAGCGCAACTTAATTGCATCGGGGGTGATTGCTATCTATTTGGTTTGGTGGCGATGGGGCAAATGCATGTGGGCCTCGACGGATCGCTTAAACCCTACGATATTCAGGCGCTCATACCGATTATTCGCGGTGCTGGCGGTGTCATTACCACCTGGGACGGCGGTAATCCCAGCATGGGCGGGCAGGTTGTGGCTTCAGCGAATCAAACCTTGCACCAGCAAGTTCTGGAACAGCTTAGGGTTTAAGCCTCGAGGTTGGCCACGGTTTTTACCAACAGGGCTTGCTCGGCCGCCTTTACGCGCGCCTCCAAAGTGCTGGGTGTGTCCTCGGGGAGCACCTGCAGGCTGATTTGCGCAAGTATAGGCCCGGTATCGTAGTCGTAGTCGACCACATGAATGGTGGCGCCGCTTTCGGTCTCGCCCGCGGCGATCACCGCTTCGTGGACGCGCCGGCCGAAGTAACCCTTGCCGCCGAATTTTGGTAACAGCGCTGGATGGGTGTTGATGATGCGGCCTTTATACGCCGCCAAAGTCTGTTCGCCGAGCTTTTTCATGTAGCCGAGTAACAGCACCCAATCAGCTTCGGCCTGTTCGCAGATTGCAAGCACTGCAAGGTCTTCGTCGGCGTGAGTTTTGCTGCTGATGTGATGAGTCGCAATGCCGGCGGCGGCCGCGCGACGTAGTGCTCCAGAACCGCTGTTGTTACTGATCACCGTCACCAGTTCGGCGTTCAGGCGGCCGTCGGCGCGCGCGTCAATCAACGCTTGCAGCGTTGTGCCCTCATGGGAGGCGAGAATCGCGAGCTTAACCATAGGCTTGTGTCGGTAGCCAGGTAACCAGTTGTTGCCAGTTGAAAATAATCAGCATGCCGACCACTTGAAGTGCGATGAAAGGTAAAACGCCTCTATAGATGGTGGCAACGTCGACGCCCTCTGGAGCAACGCCTTTGAGATAAAAAATAGCGAATCCCACGGGCGGTGTTAAAAAACTGGTTTGCAGACAGACCGCAAACAGGATGGTAAACCATACAGGGTCAAAGCCGAGATTAGTCACGACCGGGGCGACCAAAGGCAGAACGATCAACGTGAGTTCGATCCAGTCGAGGAAGAACCCGAGCACGAACGTTGCAGCGAGGATGCAAATAATGATGCCCGTAGGCCCGAAGGGCAGCCCCAAAAGTAGTCTTTCGATGAGCTCATCACCGCCCAGACCGCGCAGTACCAGCGAAAATGCGGTGGCGCCCAACAACACAGCAAAAATAAACGCGGTGGTACGTGTGGTCTCCTGCAGCACGTCGCGCATCACAGTGGTGTTCATCTGGCGTTTGATAATGGCGAGCAGCAGTGCGCCGGCTGCGCCAACCCCCGCCGCTTCGGTCGGCGTGGCAAAACCCATAAAAATGCTCCCCAGCACTGTAAGGATTAGAAATGCTGGTGGCAGAATGGCCTTAAAGAGATCGATCACGGCCTGCCAGTTGAAGGCCTCGACGTTTGCAGCGGGCGCTTTGTGCGGTTGTAACCAGCCCACCAATAGAATGTAAGCAATGTAGAGTCCACCCAACAGCGCACCGGGAAAAACCGCACCTAGGAACAAATCACCGACGCTCATGGCCATGCGGTCCGCCATTAGCACCAACATAATGCTCGGTGGAATTAATATACCCAAGGTCCCCACCGCACAGACTGTGCCGCTGGCGAGGCTCTTGTCGTAACCCTGTTGCAGCATAGCGGGCAGGCCCAGTAGTGCCAGCAACACTACCGACGCGCCAATAATTCCAGTGGTGGCTGCCAACAGCAGACCAATCACCGCCACGGTTACCGCCAGCCCGCCACGCACCTGCCCGAACAGCCGCGCGAAACTGGTCATGAGTTGGTTGGCGATACCCGAGCGGTCCAGCAACAGACCCATCAAAATGAACATGGGCAAGGCCACCATCACCCAGTTTTCCATCACGTTCCAAATGCGCTCCACCGAAAGCGAGGTGTAGGACCAGTCCAAGGCGATGGGCAGATTAAAGTCCACCTGCAGCACGATCGCTAAGGCGCTGAAGATCACGGCCAAGCCGCCGAGTAGCCATGCCACTGGAAATCCCGAGAACACCAGCCCGATAAAGCTGACAAACATCAGGACCGCTAGGATTTCGTTGGCGGCCATCAGTCGCTTATGGATCCGCTAGGCGATGCGTCAGCTGTTGGGTCTGCGAAAAACAGAAAATGCCAAACCCGTAACAAACGACTGATGGCGCTCAACAACAGCAGCGCAAAACCCGCGGGTAGGGCGGCTTTTATCAACCAGCGCAGCGGCAGACCGCCGGGCGATGCTGACACTTCGCTGAGGTCGTAGGAGGAGAGCACAAACGGTACGCTATAGATCAAAATCAGGGCAATAAACGGCAGCAGGAACAGCAAAATACCGTACAGCTCTATCCACGCCTGAGTTCGCGGGTGCATGCGCTCGTGCAGGAGATCCACGCGAATGTGGGCATCCGCCTGATAGGCGTAGCTCATGCCAAATAGAAATCCAATTGAATAAAGATGCCATTGCAGTTCTTCAAGTTCGATGCGGCCTTCGTCGAATAAATACCGGGCCACCACATTGACCACGATAATGGCCAGCAACACGCCCCAAATATAAGACAGCCACCGACCGACAAGGGCAATGACCCGATCAATAGCGGCAGATACCGGAGTGTGGGGCAGCAAAGATTTACTCATCAAAGTCTCGGGGCAGGTAAGCGAGCGACTTCCAGTACCGATAACTGCTGCGGAACTGCTGTTGAGATTTAAGAATCTCGGCGAAGTCGGCGTCGTTGGCGGCTTCCTCGGCAATCACAGCGTCGGTCACTCGATTCAATTCTCGCAACAACGCTTCGGGCAACCGCTCGGCGGAGACACCGACTGCCGGAAAGCCCGCAATGACGTCGCCTTGCAAAGCCTCAGACCGAGCGAGATTGCGGGTTACCGCCGCAGTGCAGCCGGCTTCCAGCAGAGCCTTATCTGTAGGGGCCAAGGCGTCCCACACTTTGAGGTTCACAACCAAATGCGACGACGTAAACGGCTGGTGCCAGCCCGGGTAATAGTTGAACTTGGCGACGCGGTTAAAGCCCAGCGCCTGATCCACAATCGGTAGCGCAAACTCGCTGGCATCGATCGCGCCTTTTTCTAACGCTTGAAATATTTCACCGCCCGGGATCATGGTCACACTGGCGCCTAGGCGTTCTATGACCCGACCGCCAAGGCCCGCAAAGCGAATTTTTAAGCCTTCAACGTCGTCGAGACTGATGATGCGATTACGAAACCAGCCCGCGGTCTCGGGTCCGGTTAAGCCGCACAGTAAAGGATGCAGGTTGTGGCTTTTGTAGAGGTTTTCGGTCAGTTGTTGGCCACCGCCAACATACCACCAAGCGCTGTATTCCCAAGGTTCCATACCAAAGGGCACTGCCGACACCAACGGCGAGGCGGGAATTTTGCCTTGGTCGTAACCAAGCCAGGTGTAGCCTGCTTCGATCTTGCCGTCGCGCACTGCATCGGTGATGGAAAACGCCGGTACGATTTCGCCGGGTTCGAACAAATCCAGCTTTACTGCGCCGCCGCTGGCGCGTTCGATGATATCCGCCACGTAAACCGGGTTATCGCCCAACACCGGCATCGTCGTTTGGAACACCAGCGGCACGCGCCAGCGAATGCGTGTTGCTACGGCTGGTCCCTCGGCACCAGCGACGGTGTTGGCGACCTGACCGGGTGGACGCACCGCGAGACTGCCAACGATGCCGACGACAAAGGCGGTCGTTACTGCGAATAACGCTGCTCGATTAGAAATTCCCTTATCTCTATTCGACATATCTGTTGTTCCGCTCCCGGTTGTGCCCCGATTCCCGCACGGATTGTGGGAACCCTTAAGCGTGGATGCAAGGAAGTTGTACAACAAATGTGTAGGTGATGTGGTAGCGGCGTGGAGGCCGTTTTAAGCTTTCTAATCTGGAATATATTTCTTTTCAATTATTCCGTTTTTATGACAACAGCGCACCGTTACCCTCGGCGACTGTTCGGGAGTGGAACGGTCAAATCGTCGTGTCTGTAAGCGAGTCAGGCACCGTCCTATAGATTGGTCCGAAAGCGCAGCAAACTACTAGGAGGCTTTATGCTGATAGGCGTAGCTAGAGAAACTTGGCCTGGCGAAGTGCGCACTGCACTGGTCCCAGCCAATGCAACCAAGCTCATTAAGAGCGGATTCAGCATCTCTATGGAATCCGGCGCAGGCTTGGAAGCGGGATTCAGCGATCAGAGTTTTGCTGACGCGGGTGTGACCATAGTCGGCAGCCGCGCCGAGGTGCTGGCTGCTGCAGACATTTTTCTGGCGGTGCGTAAGCCCGATACCGACGAGGTCGCCCAACTTAAGTCTGGAGCGATCAGTGTCAGCTTTCTCGACCCCTATAACGAAAAGGCCTTAATCGAAGCTCTGGCGGCAAAGGGCGTCACCTCAATCTCCATGGAAATGGTTCCGCGCAGCACGCGCGCCCAGAAGATGGACGCGCTGTCGTCTCAGGCGAACCTAGCGGG
>DEBN01000120.1:15695-15966 GCA_002348825.1 Gammaproteobacteria bacterium UBA2955 | reverse complement strand
TGGTGTCGTCTCTAAAGTCATCGCCTAGAAAATTTACGCGCAATCGTTCGAAACAGCCGTGGCAGGCCCTTGGCTCAAACTAATCTTCGGGCTTTTAAGCCGAATTTTGTCGTAAAAGCGCCATTTGGGGGTTAAATACGGGAGAAAGCCACTAATGGCGCTCACGCAGTTGCTTGGGTACCCATCACTCTGTATAGTTCGCGTCCCGCTTTCCGAGGGTTGAGTGGAATCGATTATCTAGACCCGCTTGTGCGCAATAGTTGGGCACGAG
>DEBN01000120.1:0-15311 GCA_002348825.1 Gammaproteobacteria bacterium UBA2955 | reverse complement strand
GGGCAGCGAGGAAATGCAGGCGCCGCACATGATGGCGCCAGTTCTTTAATAGGAGAAATGTCCGATACGGCGGTTTTGCTAGGCAAGACGGAGCCGGCCGGACGTGACAGATTGGGTGGAGTTAGTCCGTGCAAAATCAGCGTATTCGTATTCGCTTGAAAGCCTTCGATCATCGTTTAATCGACGTGTCGACTAAAGAGATCGTCGATACGGCAAAGCGCACCGGAGCTCAAGTTAAGGGGCCGATTCCATTGCCCACGCGTAAGGAGCGATACACGATTTTGGTATCGCCGCATGTCAATAAAGACGCGCGTGACCAATACGAGATTCGCACGCACAAGCGTCTCCTAGATATCGTAGAGCCAACAGAAAAGACGGTCGATGCGCTGATGAAGCTCGACTTGGCTGCTGGCGTAGAAGTACAGATTAGTTTGAATTGATTCGCGCTGGAGTAATTCAGCACGAAAGGACTTGTTTTGGCGGTTGATCGATAGATAAACCCCTAATGGGTCGCGACCAAAAGGCTCCGATAGGGAGTCGGCGAAAGGCGTTAGCCGGGTTCGTCCTCTAACTCAGATTGGAGGGGAAGCCCAGCACGCTTTGTTTTCGTGTAGAGCGATGCGCGTTTAGAGCGTTGCTCTGCGGCAGTACGGCAGACTGACGGATAGGACATAGACCAATGGCACTTGGACTGGTTGGTAAAAAAAGCGGGATGACGCGCATCTTCAACGACGAAGGCGTGTCTGTGCCGGTAACCGTGATCGAGGCGGAGCCGAATCGAATTACGCAGGTTAAAAGCATAGAAACAGATGGGTATTCTGCGATCCAAGTAACCACTGGCGAGCGTCGGTTAAGTCGCGTGAGCAAACCCATGGCGGGCCACTTTGCGAAAGCAAGCTCTGGTGCAGGACGCGGTCTGTGGGAATTCCGAGCGGACGCAGTGGACGGTCTGGACGTTGGCGGTCAGCTTACCGTAGACCAGTTTGCAGCGGGTCAGCAGGTCGATGTGCAGGGTGTATCCAAGGGTAAGGGCTATGCGGGCACGATTAAGCGTTGGAACTTCCGCGGCCAAGACAATACTCACGGTAACTCGATTTCTCACCGGGCGCCTGGATCGATTGGTCAATGCCAGACCCCCGGTCGGGTGTTCAAGGGCAAAAAGATGTCCGGCCAGATGGGTAATGTTCGAGTGACTACCCAGAACTTAGAGATCGTAGAAGTCGATGTTGAACGCAACCTGATTATGGTTAAAGGCGCGGTTCCTGGGCCAACAGGTGGCGATGTATGCATACGCCCAGCTGTAAAGGGCGGTAGCCAAGGCGCTATTGCGGGCGGAGAAGGCGAATGAACTTAGATGTAGCGGTAAGCGGCGGCAGCGTAGAATTGGCTGAATCGGCTTTCGCGCGCGAATACAACGAAGCGCTTGTGCACCAGGTCGTGGTCGCCTTTATGGCTGCTGGACGGCAGGGCTCTCGCGCGCAGAAGAATCGCTCGGCGGTCAGTGGCGGTGGTAAAAAACCATGGCGTCAAAAGGGTACTGGGCGTGCTCGCGCTGGTACGACGCGTTCGCCTATTTGGCGTTCAGGTGGCGTGACCTTCGCTGCGCAACCGCAAGACCATTCAACCAAGGTGAACCGTAAAATGTACCGCGGCGCCCTGCGCTGCATCGTTTCTGAACTGATTCGCCAGCAGCGGTTGGTGGCGGTGGAATCCTTTGCCGTGGCAGCGCCAAAAACAAAAGCGCTGCTGGCCCAGTTGAAAGATCTCGAAATTTCGAACGCTCTTATCGTCACTGAGGAAGTGGAAGAAAATCTATTTCTCGCAGCGCGCAATGTTAAAGCTGTAGATGTTCGCGACGTCGACGCGATTGATCCAGTCAGTTTGATCAGCTACGACAAAGTGCTAATTACCGTCCCCGCGTTGAAGAAATTGGAAGAGGTGCTGGCATGAACCAAGAGCGTATTTACAACGTTTTGCGCGAGCCTCACATCTCAGAAAAAGTCTCTGTGCTAGGCGATTTGGCCAACCAATACGCGTTCAAAGTGGCGCCCGATGCGACTCGAGCAGAGGTGCGCGAGGCAGTGGAGACCATCTTTAAAGTGTCTGTGACGAAGGTCACCACCGCAAATGTCAAAGGCAAGGTCAAGCGCAACGCTCGTGGCGTTACCCGCAAAAAGAATTGGAAAAAGGCATACGTAACAGTGGTCGAAGGGCAAGAGATCGACTTCATGGTTACGGAATAAGGGAACAGCGTAATGGCAGTTGTAAAAACCAAACCAACCTCAGCAGGACGCCGTTTTGTCGTTAAGGTGGTGGATTCTGAGTTGCATAAAGGCGCACCGCATAAAGCGCTGCTGAGTAAGCAAAACAGCACTGGTGGCCGTAACAATGCGGGGCGGATCACTACTCGACATCGGGGTGGTGGGCATAAGCAGCATTATCGGCTGATTGATTGGAAACGCACCAAGGATGGTATTCCGGCAACGGTCGAGCGTCTGGAATACGACCCGAACCGCACGGCCAACATCGCATTGTTGAAGTATGCCGATGGTGAGCGCCGGTACATTATCGCGCCAAAAGGCGTGAGCGCGGGAGACGAATTGATGAGTGGCGGCAGCGCACCGATTCGTTCTGGCAACACCCTTGCATTGCGCAACATACCAGTGGGCAGCGTGATCCACTGCGTAGAACTGAAGCCAGGTAAGGGCGCACAGATGGTTCGGAGTGCAGGAGGTTCATGCCAGTTGGTTGCTCGCGAAGGCGCATACGCGACCTTGCGTATGCGCTCTGGAGAAATGCGTCGAGTGTTAAGCGAATGTCGTGCGACGCTCGGAGAGGTTGGTAACAGTGAACACAACCTGCGATCTCTCGGTAAAGCCGGAGCGAATCGCTGGCGCGGCAAGCGCCCAACGGTGCGGGGCGTTGCCATGAACCCTGTAGATCACCCACATGGTGGCGGCGAGGGTAAGACGTCGGGTGGGCGCCACCCGGTCTCGCCTTGGGGCATGCCAACCAAAGGCTTCAAGACCCGTAAGAATAAGCGTACTGACGGGCTGATTGTGCGTCGGCGCGGTAAGCGCTAGCGGTAAATAGAAAGATTTGCTGAGCAAAAAAGGTAACGGAGAAAGCTAAGTGCCACGATCATTATTTAAAGGACCATTCGTCGACACCCACTTGTTGAAGAAAGTGGAGACGGCAGTGGCCAACAATGAGCGTCGACCGATCAAGACATGGTCGCGTCGCTCTATGGTGATGCCGGAAATGGTAGGCCTGACCATCGCTATCCATAACGGTAGGCAGCACGTCCCGATATTGATTAACGAGGATATGGTAGGCCACAAACTGGGCGAATTCGCACCTACCCGAACCTACCGTGGCCATGCCGCGGATAAGAAAGCTAAGCGTTAACTCAGCAGCCGCGATAGAGGAAGAACATGCAAGTCAGTGCAATTGCCAAACGTCTACAGATTTCGCCGCAAAAGGTACGTCTTGTAGCCGATCAGGTACGCGGGAAACCAGTCGCAGATGCGCTGGACATATTGAATTTCAGCACCCGTAAGGGCGCGCTATTGGTGCGCAAGACGGTTGAGTCTGCAATCGCCAATGCAGAACACAATGAGGGTGCTGACGTGGATGATCTGCGAATTGCGGAGATCTATGTTAACGAAGGCATGACGATGAAGCGTATCCGTCCACGTGCAAAGGGGCGGGCGGATCGTATTTTAAAGCGCAGCTGTCACATTACCGTGACGGTTTCGGACAGCTAAGAAGAGAAGACTATGGGTCAGAAAGTTCATCCAACAGGTATTAGGCTCGGCATTGTTAAAGACCACACCTCGGTCTGGTTTGCGGACAAAAAGAAGTACTCCGAATACCTGCTCAATGACATAGAAGTGCGCGAGTTTTTGCGCAAGCGGTTGGCTGACGCGTCAGTGTCACGTATCGAGATTGAGCGCCCCTCGCAGACCGCTAAGGTAACTATCCATACCGCACGGCCAGGCATCGTCATTGGTAAGAAAGGTGAGGATGTTGAACGATTGCGCGCAAAGCTGTCTTCTATGATGGGCGTGCCCGTACACGTAAATATCGAGGAAATTCGCAAACCAGAGCTGGATGCGGTTTTGGTGGCGCAAAACGTTGCACAACAACTGGAACGGCGTGTGCAATTTCGTCGCGCAATGCGCCGGGTTATCCAAAACGCCATGCGTCTTGGCGCTGAGGGCATAAAAGTTCGCGTCGCGGGTCGTTTAGGCGGTGCCGAGATAGCGCGCTCAGAGGTTTACCACGAGGGGCGCGTGCCGCTGCATACCCTGCGAGCAGATATTGACTACGCGACATGGGAAGCAGAGACCACCTACGGCATCTTAGGCATAAAGGTTTGGATCTTTAAAGGGGAAATTATTGGGCCTCAGGAAGCGCCACAGAGCTCCCAGCAGGCTTAACAATAAGGTTTAAGTGCGAAAATGTTACAACCAAAACGTACAAAATTTAGAAAGCAACACAAAGGCCGCAATCGGGGGTTAGCCTTGCGTGGGAGCCGGGTGAGCTTTGGTGAATATGGACTGAAGGCCGTGGGCAGAGGCCGCTTAACGGCGCGCCAAATAGAGGCAGGGCGTCGAGCTATGACACGCCGTATTCGTCGTGGTGGAAAGATCTGGATCAGAGTTTTTCCCGACAAGCCGATCACCAAAAAGCCGCTTGAGGTTCGCCAGGGTAAAGGTAAGGGCAGCGTCGAATATTGGGTCGCGCTCGTGCAGCCAGGCAAAGTGCTCTACGAAATGCAGGGCGTTCCCGAGGATGTAGCTCGAGAAGCGTTGACGTTGGCGGCCGCCAAGCTGCCTTTCAAGACAGTATTTGTTAAGCGGACGGCCATGTAATGAAAGCCACAGATCTAAGAGCAAAGAGCAAAGAAGAATTGCAGGCGGAAGTGTTGCGTTTGCGTAAAGAGCACTTTGCGTTGCGCATGCAGCGGGCCAGCGGTCAACTTGGACAGCCGCACCTTTTAAAAGAAGTGCGCCGTGATATTGCGCGCGCCAAAACCATAATGCAGGAGTCCTCGGATGTCTGAAACGGAAGCACAAGCAAAGGCGAAAAATCCGCGGGCTGTATCGGGCGTAGTGGTGAGTGATCGGATGGAGAAATCTATTACGGTAAAAATCGAGCGTCGAGTTAAGCACCCGGTTTATGGAAAGTTCGTTCGCAAGTCCACCAAGATACACGCGCACGACGAAGAGAATAATTGTCAGGTAGGCGATACCGTGACGGTGGTCGAGTGCCGGCCGATTTCAAAGACCAAGACGTGGACGCTGCAGAGCATCGACGTACGAGCCACCGGAGTCTAACAAGCCATGATCCAATCAGAAACAATGCTGGACATCGCAGACAACAGTGGTGCGAGAAAAGTCCAGTGCATCAAGGTTCTGGGTGGCAGTCATCGCCGCTATGCCGGAATTGGGGACGTAATCAAAGTCACGATTAAAGAAGCAATACCTCGCGGTCGGGTAAAGAAGGGTCAGGTCATGGATGCGGTAGTGGTGCGTACGCGTAAAGGCGTGCGTCGCGCTGATGGATCGTTGATCAAGTTTGATCAAAACGCGGCGGTGCTGTTAAACGCGCAAAAGCAGCCCGTCGGCACTCGGATATTTGGGCCGGTTACGCGAGAACTGCGTACTGAAAATTTTATGCGCATCGTTTCGCTGGCGCCTGAGGTGCTCTAGGCACAACGAACGCAGATAAAGCCTCTGTTGTCGAAGAAACAGAGTAATGGTTTACAACGAAGACGCTGGGCAGAAGCTCGCGTGGTAAAGAAAACAGATCGAGAGACGGCATGTTAAAGATCAAAAAAGACGACGAAGTGGTGGTGATCGCCGGTCGCGACAAAGGCAGACGCGGTGAAGTACTGCGAGTGCTAAAAGACGGTCGTCTGATGGTCGCCGGCATCAACATGGTGAAGAAGCATAAGCGACCTAATCCGAACATAGGCGAACAAGGCGGGATCATCGCACAAGAGGCGCCGATTCAGGCGTCGAATGTGGCGATCTGGAATGAAGAAGAAGAGCGCGCTGATCGAGTTGGCCTGCGCGTGGAAGAGGACGGTAAAAAAGTCCGCTTCTTTAAGTCAAATGGTAAAGCAATCGAAGGCTAGTTATGGCGAACTTATACCAAAAGTACTGCGATGAAATTCGCCCAAAACTGCAGCAGGATCTGGAGATCAAGAATCCCATGGCAGTGCCGAAGATCTCTAAGATCACAATCAACATGGGTGTGGGCGAAGCTATTGCCGATCGCAAGGTGATGGATGCTGCTGTTTCGGATATGACGGCAATCGCCGGCCAGCAACCCGTTATCTGTTTAGCGCGCCGATCGGAAGCTGGATTTAAGATCCGCGAAGGTTACCCAATAGGCTGCAAGGTGACCTTGCGCCGTCAGCGCATGTACGACTTCATTGAAAGGCTGGTCGACATTGCGATTCCGCGGATTCGCGATTTTCGCGGTTTGAATCCTAAGGCATTTGATGGCCGCGGAAATTTCAGCATGGGCCTTTCTGAGCAAATCGTGTTCGCAGAAATAGATTACGACAAAATAGATAAGATCCGCGGCATGGATATTTGTGTAACCACCACCGCGCAAACTAACGAAGCTGCGCTTGAACTGCTGAAGGCATTCAAGTTCCCTTTTCGCACATAGCAAGAGATAGATTTATGGCAAAGCGCTCAATGATTGAGAGAGAGAAAAAGCGCAGTCGTGTACGCGCAAAGTACATGCAAAAGCGCGCGGCACTTAAGGCGATCATTGCAGATCGTAACGTGTCGGACGAGGAACGTTGGGAAGCACAAGTCAAGCTTCAGGCCTTGCCTCGCAATTCAAGCGCTGTTCGCCAGCAGCGGCGCTGTGGCGTGACTGGCCGCCCGCACGCGGTCTATCGAAAATTTGGGTTGGCTCGAAACAAGCTTCGCGAAGCAGCTATGCGCGGAGATGTTCCGGGTCTGGTTAAGGCGAGTTGGTAGGAATTAGTTCATGACAATGCAAGACCCCATCGCTGACTTATTGACGCGCATGCGCAACGCGCAAATGGCCGGCCACGTGACCGTGGATATTCCTAACTCAAAAGCCAAGCAGGCGATTCTGCAGGTTCTTTTGGATGAAGGATTTATTGAGAATTTTACGGTTCCTGAAGATATCAAAGGTGCCATTACCGTAGACCTGAAGTACCACCATGGTGCACCGGTCATTGAAGAGATAGCACGGGTGAGTCGACCCGGGCTGAGGATTTATAAAGAAAGCAATGACTTGCCACGAGTTCGCGGTGGTTTGGGCGTTGCGATTGTGAGTACTAATAAAGGTGTTATGACGGATAAGGCAGCGCGGGCCCACGGCGTGGGCGGCGAAGTCTTATGTACGGTTTTTTAGAGGTTTCTTTATGTCTCGCGTAGCAAATAATCCAGTCGCTATCCCAACGGGCCTTGAAGTGAATTTGAATGGTCAAGAATTTGCGGTAAAGGGAAAGAAGGGCGAATTGCAGTTAACAATTCATGATTCCGTAGCGCTTACACAAGAAGAGGGTGAGTTGAAACTGGCGGCCAAGTCTGAGGAAACGTCTGCTAAAGCCATGGCCGGTACGATGCGCGCCTTGGTACAAAATATGGTCATCGGCGTAACGGACGGCTTTCAAAAGAAGCTGGAGTTGCAGGGGGTTGGTTACCGAGCGCAGGCGCAAGGTAACAAGTTGACCCTGCAGCTGGGGTTTTCCCACCCGGTTGAATATGAGTTGCCAGACGGTATCGGCGCTGAAGCAACCAGCCAGACTGAGATTGTTATTTCGGGTGTCGACAAGCAGAAAGTAGGTCAGGTGTGTGCAGAGATACGCGCCTTTCGTCCACCAGAACCCTACAAGGGTAAGGGTGTGCGTTATGCGGGCGAGTACGTCCGCAGGAAGGAAGCGAAGAAGAAGTAGTAGCCGCTTAAATGCCGCAATGATTCGCGGCGCCGGCGAAGATGGGTGTGCGGTGAACACCGTCACGGGTTGTATTGGAGTGGATCCAGAAATGAATGAGAAAAAGAGCAGTAGACTTCGCCGCGCTCGACGCGGACGTATGAAGATGCGCGAACTGGGCACAGTGCGATTGAGCGTCAATAGAACGCCGCGCCATATCTATGCCCAAGTAATTGCTGCAGACGGCAGTCACATTTTGGCTCAGGCGTCCACTTTAGAGGCAACCCTGCGCGATGGCGCAACCGGCAATGTTGCGACGGCTGAAAAGGTTGGCAAGTTGATTGCTGAGCGCGCAAAAGAAGCAGGTATTACCAGTGTGGCGTTTGACCGTTCTGGGTTTAAGTATCACGGTCGAGTTAAAGCGTTGGCGGATGCAGCACGCGAAGGCGGATTGGAGTTTTAGATGGCATATTCCGAAGAAATACGTGAGGAAGGGCTGGTTGAGAAACTTGTTCAGGTTAACCGGGTTGCCAAGGTTGTAAAAGGCGGTCGGATATTTGGTTTTACGGCGTTGACGGTTGTGGGAGACGGTAACGGCAAAGTTGGCTTCGGTCGTGGCAAGGCACGAGAAGTGCCCACCGCCATTCAAAAAGCGATGGAGGCAGCGCGTCGGAACATGGTTGAGGTGGATTTGAACGGCGACACTCTGTGGTACGCGACAACGGCGCGTCACTCTGCCTCGAAGGTATATATGCAACCAGCTTCAGAGGGTACTGGCGTAATCGCTGGCGGCACCATGCGAGCAGTTTTGGAAGCCGCTGGCGTGCAGAATGTGTTAGCTAAATGTTATGGCTCAACGAACCCTGTGAATGTTGTCCAGGCAACGTTCAAAGCATTACGAGCAGCTCGTTCGCCTGAGCGCATAGCGCAAAAGCGAGGCAAGGCCGTAGAGGACGTCGTTGCATAACGGCGGGTAAAGGTAGGAACTAAACATGAGCGATAAAACGGTAACAGTGACTTTAACGAAAAGTCCTATTGGTCGGCTAAAGAATCATAAAGCCTGTGTCCTGGGTTTAGGGTTGCGTCGTATTGGCCACACCGTAACGGTAGAAGATACGCCATCCGTTCGCGGCATGATCAACCGCATTAGCTACATGCTGCGAGTCGAGGGAGAAGCGTGATGCGCATGAACGAACTGCAGCCTGCAGCGGGCAGTCATAAAAGTAAACGCCGAGTGGGCCGTGGCCCTGGCTCTGGGTTTGGTAAAACGGCTGCGCGTGGTCAAAAAGGCCAGAAGGCACGCTCGGGTGGTGGCGTTCGGCCTGGGTTTGAAGGTGGCCAGTTGCCCCTGCAAATGCGTATACCGAAGTTCGGTTTTCGCTCGCGTATTGCGCTGACCACAGCTGAGGTGCGGTTAAGCGAATTGGCGAAAGTAGCAGGTGAGCAGATAAATCTTGAGACGCTAAAGCAAGCAAATGTAGTCCGGCGCGACATGAAGCGGGTTCGCATTATGTTGTCGGGAGAGATCGCACGAGCAGTCACAGTGGATGATGCAAACGTAGCCGTCACCAAAGGCGCAAAAGCAGCCATCGAGGCGGCAGGCGGCAAAGTCGCTTCAAGCGGTGAGGCGCCAGCGAAGAAAGTGGCGAAAGCGAAAGCGGTAGAGGAGTCGGTTGAAGCGGAAGATTCAACGCCAAAGGATGCGACTGACGATGATCCAAGCGGCAGCAGCGAATAGCAGGGTCTGACAGAACATCAGTTATGACACGTAACCAAAACGACATGGCCAATCAACTCGCGGGCAACCAGGCTGGAGTTGCAGAACTCCGCAGCCGACTGCTGTTCGTGCTGTTTGCGCTTGTTGTTTATCGTGTTGGTACACATATTCCCGTTCCTGGAATTGACCCCGGCCAATTGCAGGCGCTATTCAATCAAAACCAAGGCGGCATCTTAGAGTTGTTCAACATGTTCTCGGGTGGTGCCTGGGAACGCATGAGTATCCTAGCCTTAGGCGTAATTCCCTATATCACTGCCAGCATCATCATGAATCTTTTGACAATGATGTATCCGCAGTTTCAGCAGTGGCGCAAAGAAGGGGATGCAGGACGACGTAAGATCACCAAAGCGACGCGCTATTTGACCCTCGGCATAGCTTTGATTCAGGGCACTTCGCTAGCGGTAACTCTGGGTAATCAGGGTCTAGCGTTTGATAATGGGTTCGTATTTCTATTTATTGCCACGCTCACTTTGGTTACCGGATCTATCTTTATGATGTGGTTGGGCGAACAAATTACCGAGCGGGGTGTTGGCAACGGTATCTCGCTACTTATTTTTGCCGGCATTGTGTCTGGATTTCCAGCTGCTATCGGACAGATGTTTGAATCCGCGCGGCAGGGTAACTTGAACATTATTGTACTGCTGGCTATGGCGGCAATTGCGGTAGGTTTGGTTTGGTTTGTTGTACGCGTGGAACGCGGTCAGCGACGCATTACCGTCAATTACGCCAAGAAGCAGCAAGGGCGCCGGGTTTTTCAGGCTCAGAGCAGCCATTTGCCGTTAAAGATAAACATGGCTGGTGTGATCCCCGCTATTTTTGCCTCGAGCTTGTTGCTCGCCCCGGCCTCTATGGCGAGTTGGTTTGGTAGCAACCCGGGTATGGATTGGCTGCAGCAGGTGTCGCTGGTGCTGTCGCCGGGGCAGCCGCTTTACATCATGATGTTCGCCGCTGGGATTATTTTCTTTAGCTTCTTCTACACCGCGATCATGTTCGACCCGAAAGATGTTGCAGACAATCTGAAGCGCCAAGGTGCTTACGTTCCGGGCATTCGTCCCGGGCAGCAAACGTCGAAATACATAGACGATGTCATTACGCGGCTAACCGTCTTTGGTGCTCTGTATGTGACACTCGTGTGCTTGTTGCCCGAATTCATGGTGGTGTTTTTTGACGCCTCATTCCAATTAGGCGGAACGGCGGTGCTGATTGTGGTGGTCGTGGCTATGGACTTTATGTCTCAGGTGCAGTCGCATTTGATGAGCAGTCAGTATGCCAAGTTGATGGAAAAATCTAATTTACAAAACTATGGGCGGCGGCGTTAGAGCCCCGCGTAGGTTAGGAAAAATGAAAGTAAGAGCATCAGTTAAGAAAATTTGTCGAAACTGCAAAGTCGTTAGACGGAAAGGCGTCGTGCGAGTGATATGCAGTACTGAACCGCGCCATAAGCAGCGCCAGGGTTAACCTGACGCGGTTATTGGCCAAACACGGAGCGTATAAATGGCACGTATTGCCGGAATCAACATACCGGATAACAAACACGCGAGGATCTCGCTGACGTATATCTACGGCATCGGATTGACCTCTGCGGATAAAATTTGCGATGCAGCTGGGGTTAGACCGGACGCGAACATTGGCGAACTGGACGAGGCGAATCTAGACGCGATTCGCGCCGAGGTGAGCAAGTTTAATGTCGAAGGCGATCTGCGCCGAGAAACGTCGATGAACATCAAACGGTTGATGGACTTGGGGTGCTATCGTGGGATGCGTCATAGACGCCATTTGCCGGTGCATGGTCAGCGTACGAAAACGAACGCGCGTACCCGCAAGGGACCGAAGCGTCCCATTCGTCGTTAGGGTTAGATAGGAACTGTTATGGCCGAAAAAAAGAAAGCAAAGCGCGTAGTTGTTGACGGATTAGCACACATACATGCGTCGTTTAATAACACCATCATCACGATTACGGATCGGCAGGGTAATGCGTTGAGCTGGGCCACCTCCGGTGGATCGGGCTTCCGCGGTTCACGTAAAAGCACGCCTTTTGCGGCCCAAGTTGCGGCGGAGCGGGCCAGCAATGTTGCCGTCGAGTTCGGCATGAAAAGCGTCGATGTATTCGTGAAGGGCCCCGGACCGGGTCGCGAGTCGGCGGTTCGCGCAATTAATGCTGCTGGATTGAAAATCAACAGCATCTCGGACGTTACCCCAATTCCACACAACGGCTGTCGCCCGCCTAAACGTCGTCGCGTTTAGCCGCTAGCGAAGAATTCGAACGGAGAAACTGGAATGGCCCGATATTTAGGACCAAAACTTAAACTGAGTCGTCGCGAAGGCACGGATCTATACCTCAAGAGCGGGGTCCGTCCGATTGACTCCAAATGTAAAATTGACAATGCGCCAGGACAACACGGCATACGTCGAGGCCGGCTTTCTGATTACGCCGTGCAGCTGCGTGAGAAACAGAAAGTTCGACGTCTCTACGGCGTCTTAGAAAAACAGTTTCGTAACTATTACAAGAAGGCGGATCGCAAGCGTGGAGCTACTGGCGAAAACCTTCTTAAGTTATTGGAAAGCCGTTTGGATAATGTCGTTTATCGCATGGGCTTTGGGTCCACCCGGGCGGAGTCTCGTCAGCTGGTTTCGCACAAATCGATCACCGTAAATGGCAGTCTGGTGAACGTCGCGTCCTACCAGGTACAGCCCGGCGATGTGATTGCGGTGTATGAAAAGTCTCGCAACCAATTGCGTATCCAAGCCGCGCTGCAACTCGCGAGTCAACGCGGAGAAATCGATTGGGTTGAAGTTAATGCGGCGAACTTTGAAGGCGTATTTAAGCGCTTGCCTGACCGCGAGGAACTACCGGCAGAAATCAACGAGAACCTCATCGTCGAGCTCTACTCGAAGTAATTGATCTGGCGCATAGCGCCTTAGGAGAGAACAATATGTCACAGTTGGCAAACGAGTTCATGACGCCGCGCAACATCGATGTTCAGTCGAACAGCCCGTGCCGCGCCAAAGTTACCTTAGAGCCACTAGAGCGGGGCTTCGGGCATACGCTGGGCAACACGCTGCGCCGTATCTTACTTTCGTCTATGCCGGGGTGTGCGATTACCGAGGTACAGATCGACGGCGTACTCCATGAGTACAGTACGCTTGAGGGTGTGCAAGAGGACGTCATTGATATTCTGCTTAATTTAAAGGACATCAGTGTGCTGCTGCACAATCAGGACGAGGCGGTGATTACGCTCTCGGTTTCGGGCGCCGGCAAAGTTACAGCTGGAGATTTTCAGCTTACCGAGGATGTGGAGATTGCCAATCCCGAGCATCAAGTGTGCACGCTGAACGAGAGCGGCTCTATACGAATAGAGGCCAAAGTTACAAAAGGTCGTGGTTATCTGCCTGCGGATGCTCGCGATAGCGCTGAAAGCGCCGAAGAGTCGCGACCAATTGGGGTGCTGCGTCTAGACGCGTCATACAGCCCGTTGCGCCGAGTGTCTTATAGTGTTGAAAGTGCACGTGTAGAGCAACGAACGGATTTAGATAAGCTGATTCTTGATTTAGAAACGAACGGCACAATCGATCCAGAAGAAGCGATTCGACGCGCTGCAACCATTTTGCAGCATCAACTGGCAGTATTCGTTGACCTAGATAACGAGGGCGAGCAGGTTGTAGAGGAAAAGGAAGACGAAGTCGATCCTATCCTGATCCGTCCCGTAGACGATTTAGAATTAACAGTAAGGTCAGCGAATTGCCTGAAAGCGGAGAATATCTATTACATTGGTGACCTCATACAACGCACTGAAGTCGAGTTACTGAAGACCCCGAATTTAGGCAAAAAGTCGCTTACAGAGATTAAAGATGTGTTGGCAACCCGAGGGTTGTCCTTGGGTATGCGTCTTGAAAACTGGCCGCCGCCGAATCTGCATGGTGGTCGGATTTAGGGCATCACTGCTGCAGCGCGATAAAAACCAGATCATTAAAACAAGATAGAGCATAGGAACGAACCATGCGTCATCGAAAGAGTGGCAGACAGCTCAATAGGAACAGCTCGCACCGGCAAGCCATGTTTCGCAATATGGCGGCGTCATTGATAGAAAGTGAAGTCATCAAGACGACTTTGCCGAAAGCGAAAGAACTACGTCGTGTTGCAGAGCCGCTGATAACCCTCGCAAAGGAAGATTCGGTGGCAAACCGCCGTTTGGCCTTTTCACGCACGCGCAGCAAAGCTGCGGTCGGCAAATTGTTTGGCGAGTTAGGCCCTCGGTATCAGAGCCGTCCAGGCGGCTATACGCGGATCCTAAAGTGTGGACACCGTGCTGGAGACGCCGCACCGATGGCCTTTGTGGAATTGGTTGACCGGCCTGTTGTGGACGCCGATGAGATGGACGCGGAGTATTTGGATGCCCAGGAGGAAGTGCAGGAGGCAGCGCCTGAAACTGCATCTGAACCGGAGCCCACAGAAACAACGGATGCCACAACTGCCGAGACTGCTGTAGAAGAGGCGGACACCGAGGCGCCGTCGGAAGACGAGAAGAAGTAGCCGACCTTGAACGCAAGTTTTCACCCAACACCGCGGACGTTGATGGGGCCAGGCCCCTCGGACGTACATCCGCGTGTTCTCAGTGCCATGAGCAAAGCGACCATTGGGCATCTGGATCCCGAATTCATTGCCCTTATGGAAGACATCAAAGATCTGCTGCGTTACTGCTTTCAGACCAAAAACGCTCTAACGCTGCCGCTGTCCGCACCTGGTTCAGCGGCTATGGAAGCTGCATTCGCCAATTTATTAGAGCCTGGCGACAAAGCTATCGTTTGTATTAATGGCGTATTCGGTATGCGCATGGCGGAAAATGTCCGGCGCATGGGCGGGGAATTGGTCACAGTTGAGGACGATTGGGGCACGCCTGTCGACGCTGAAAAGCTGCAAACCGCATTAGCCGAGCATCCGGACGCTAAAATAGTGGCGTTTGTGCATGCTGAAACTTCTACGGGGGTATGCTCTGACACAAAGGCGCTCTGCGCCATGGCAGCTGAGGCAGGGTGTCTCTCAATTGTAGATTCCGTTACTGGTCTCGCTGGAGTTGAGCTGCGCGTCGACGACTGGGCTGCAGATGTGACCTATTCGGGCACTCAGAAGTGTTTATCAGCGCCGCCAGGTATAAGTCTGATCACGTTCAGCGAGAAGGCGGCGGAGAGGGTCCAATCGAGAAACACTCCGGTACAGAGCTGGTTTTTAGATCTATCGCTGTTGATGGCGTATTGGCAGGGTGAGGGCGCTCGGACTTATCATCATACGGCGCCGGTGAACGCGATGTACGGCTTGCATGAAGCCCTGTTAATGGTCAAAGAAGAAGGGATTGAGAACGCTTGGCAGAGACACCGGGAAATGCATGAATCACTGGCTCAGGGTGTGCAGTCATTAGGTCTAGATTTTGTAGTTGCCGCCGACAGCCGACTGCCACAGCTAAACTTAGTTCGTTGTCCGGAAGGATTGGATGAAGCCGCTGTGCGCAAGCGTTTATTGCACGACTACAACCTGGAAATCGGTGCGGGCCTTGGTGCTTTTGCCGGCAAAGTGTGGCGCATTGGCTTAATGGGTTACTCTGCTCG
>DEBN01000043.1:20222-26362 GCA_002348825.1 Gammaproteobacteria bacterium UBA2955 | reverse complement strand
GGCGCTGGTGGCATTAGACGGCACAGACAATAAAGGCCGCTTGGGAGCCAATGCAACGTTGGCCGTATCGTTGGCTGCCTGCAAGGCCGCAGCATTAACCGTCGAGCAACCATTGTTTGAGCACATCAATACCTTGGCGGGCAAACCTACCATGCGTATGCCGTTACCTATGATGAACATTCTTAATGGCGGCGAGCATGCCGACAATAATGTTGATATTCAGGAGTTCATGGTACAACCCGTTGGCTTCAGCAAATTTTCAGAGGCATTGCGCTGTGGTACGGAAATATTTCACCAGCTCAAAAAACATCTACACAGCTTAGGATTGTCGACTGCGGTGGGTGATGAAGGCGGTTTTGCGCCGAATCTTAAATCGAATGCCCAGGCGCTTGAGGTCATCAGTCAGGCTGTCACCAATGCGGGTTACGAGGTCGGTCGCGATGTGACCCTGGCACTGGACTGCGCTGCATCAGAATTTTATGAAGCGGGCGAATATCGTCTGAGTGGCGAGGGTAAAACCTTTGATGCGAACGGATTTGTAGACTACTTGGCCGCGCTGTGCGACGAGCATGCCATTGTGTCGATTGAAGATGGCATGGACGAGAGTGATTGGGCGGGCTGGAAAGCATTGACCGAAAAGCTTGGGTCCAGAACCCAACTCGTAGGGGACGATTTGTTTGTCACCAATACGCGTATTTTACAGCGTGGTATTGAGGAGGGCGTCGCGAACTCAATTCTCATTAAATTTAATCAAATAGGTACGCTGACTGAAACCCTAGAGGCTATTGCTATGGCCAATACAGCTGGGTTTACCAGCGTTATATCGCATCGTTCCGGAGAAACCGAAGACACCACGATTGCCGACTTGGCTGTGGGTACGGGTGCTGGACAGATTAAAACCGGCTCGCTCTGCAGATCTGATCGCGTAGCAAAATATAATCAGTTGTTGCGCATCGAGTCTTATCTTGGGGAACAGGCGGTGTACCCAGGGCGTGCGGCGATCTACGGTCAAAACAGCTAGCCGGCGCACCGAGGGCCTGCCGATGAAAACACTATCAGGTGTGTTATTGATCATACTTACGGGACTGCAGTATCAAATCTGGTTTGGCCAGTCGGGCGCGATGGCGCAGCAACGACTTGCAGGTCAAGTAGCGACGCAAAAAGTGCGGATGCAGCAGTTAGAACAGCGGAATCGGAAAATGATCGCCGAAATTGTGGCCTTGCAATCGGGTAAGGCCGCGTTCGAGTCGCGTGCGCGTAGCGAATTAGGACTGGTCAAGAAAGGTGAAGTTTTCTACCTGATCCCCGATGAAACAGAACCCTAGCGCCGACATGTCGAGTATGCGCTTGGGGCCTGTCAAGGCGACGATCAAGGCGCAGCCCGAGGATTGGCGCGTAGACGAACGCCTAGGTTGGGGGTTCACTGGCAGCGGCGAACATCGTTATCTCTATATCGAAAAGCGCAACATGAACACGACGGCGGTGGCGGCGGAACTGGTTCAGCGCTATTCGGTGCGGCCTCAGGATGTTGGTTATGCAGGCCTCAAAGATAAGCGCGCGATCACGCGTCAGTGGTTTAGCGTGACGACGCCAGATGATTCCATCGACCACGAATTAGCCCGGCCCGTCAGCCACGGCGAGGATCAGTATTACCGTTGTCTCGAGAGCGCGCGCCACCTGCGCAAGCTTCGGCGTGGCGAGCATCAACGCAATGACTTTACTGTTCGCTTGGGCTGTGAATTAGACCTTGCTGTGCCGCTCTTGGCGCAACTTGCGCAGCCGTTCGTAAACTATTTCGGTCCCCAGCGATTCGGCGGCGATAATTTGGCGGCGGCAAAAAGGTGGCTGGTAGATCGGCGGCCACGGCGCGTGAATAAAGTACGCAGAGGGTTATATCTGTCTGTCGCGCGGAGCTATTTATTCAACCTCATCGCTGCCGCACGAGAACGGCAGGGGTGCGCGAGCACCGCTGTGTCGGGCGATCTATCCGGACAGTTAGTGGCCTCGCTTTGGGGTCGTGGTCGCTCGCCTTTCACTGGTCAGGCGTTGGCGATAGAAAATGCAGCTGTGCAGCAAGAGCTCGCGCTATGTCATGGATTGGAGATGGCCGGCGTCGATCGAGGTCTGCGGCCACTGCTTGTGCAGCCCTCCAACTTTAGCTTTGCACAACATCCGGCCACAGCTATTCTTGAGGTCAGTTTTAGCCTACCACCTGGCGCATACGCAACCGTGATGTTGCAGCGGTGTTTTGAAGTCAAGGATCAAAGTCGGTGACGGAATTCGACCTCAAGGGTATCGGTATGACCTCTCAACGCACCCGCGACCGGTTGGTGGCACGGCTGCGCGAGCAGGGTATCGATAACGCCGAAGTCCTGGCCTGTATCGGTGGCGTACCCAGACACATCTTCGTCGATGAAGCGATGGCGCACCGCGCATATGAGGATACCGCTCTGCCCATCGGACATAGTCAGACTATTTCGCAGCCGTTTATCGTTGCTCTGATGACGCAACTGCTGTGGGAGACCAAACCGCACCAAGTACTTGAGGTGGGAACCGGTTCGGGCTACCAGACCGCAGTTTTAGCGCGACTTTGCTCGCGTCTTTACAGCGTCGAACGAATTTCTGCGCTCACCGAGCGAGCGAAAGAGCGGCTTGCTGCGATGTCGATTAAGAATGTGTTCCTTAAACATGGCGATGGCTACAGCGGCTGGCAGGCTCATGCGCCGTTCGATGGCATTTTAGTAACCGCCGCGCCGCCCACAGTACCCGAGCTGCTGCTGGATCAGCTGGCGGTTGGCGGGCGTCTGATTGCACCAGTGGGTGATGACGCGATTCAAGAGCTTATTGTCATCGATCGTACGCCGGATGGTTTCGTGGAGCGGGTCCACGATCGGGTAAAATTTGTGCCGTTGTTGTCTGGCACCACTGCACGCTGAGCGTTTATGCGAGAAACCTCTTCCACCGCAACATCGACCGTTCAAACCACGAAAAAAACGCCTGTCGGTGTGGCCTTTCGCGGTGTGTGTATGGGTTTGGCTGAGTTGGTACCGGGTATATCTGGCGGCACCATTGCATTCGTTACGGGGATCTATAGCGAGTTGGTAACCGCGTTGGCGAGCTTTGGTCCGCAGTCTATTGCACTGCTGCGCCGGCCGCGGGCGTTTTGGCAGCATCACAACCTCGGTTTTTTGCTCAGCCTTGCTATTGGGATGGGCGTTGGTGTTCTGGCTTTGGCGCCGGTGGTGCGGTTTTTGTTGGCGCACGCAGCGCCGCTGTTGTGGGCTTTCTTTTTTGGGTTAATTCTAGCCTCGGTGTTTTTCATCGGCCGAGCTCGTAGTCGCCCTGTGCTACTGCGGTTTGGCGCCCTGGGTGTGATTCTCGGAACAGCTTTTCTATTCCTACCCATCGGCCAAATGCAAGGTTCGTGGCTCGCGTTATTTCTTGGCGGTGCCATAGCGGTTTGCGCCTGGATTCTGCCGGCGGTGTCTGGCAGCTTTGTGCTTTTGCTGCTTGGTTTGTACGACGATGTCATCGTCGCGATCGCGGACCTAGATTTCGTCAAATTGTCGGCAGTTGGCTTGGGGTGTGCTGTGGGCCTCGCTTCGTTCGTGCGGATATTGTCATGGTTGATGCAACACCATGAAGACCGACTGCTGTCACTGTTAACCGGTTTTATGGCGGTGGCGTTGGCAAAATTGTGGCCTTGGCAGAACTCCGATGCTGGAACTCTTATGCAGAGCCTTCTATCGCCCGCGGAGTATGCTTCATTAACGGGACAATCGGCTTACCTAGTGGCCGTGGTGCCCGCCTTTGCTGCAGGTGTAATTGCACTATGGTTATTGCAACGCGTCACGCGTCAGGCGTAGCCTGGGTTGCGCTGCTGTTGTGTTTGGCGGCCTGTGTGCCGCTCGGCACGCCGGTGGTTAGCGAGGGTTCGCCCACGCAGGCCATCACCGGTGAGGTTTTTCTTGTGCGCAAGGGCGACACGCTCTATTCCATCGCCTGGCGTGCCGGCAAGGATTACAAGCAGCTGGCGCAAATTAATGGCATTGCTGCTCCGTTCGTAATCTATCCGGGTCAGCGCCTGCGCCTGGTTGCACCGCCAGAAACGAAAGCGGTGCCGGCTAATCCTGCTGCGGCGCCAAATCGGAGCGCCCAAATCAGCGACGCCGAAGTGAATTCGCCAGCACGGGCACCGGAGTTGCCAAGGCCTAAGGCCGAGGTCCGAACGCCGCCCAAAGCCAAAGCGCAAGCAAAGCCGAGGGTCGGTGTTGCTAAACCGGTACCCAAGAAGCCAGCGACATCGAGCAAGCGCGCCGCTTTAGCATGGGTTCGACCGATCAAGCAAAATCCTAGCGTCAACTTTGGTAACGGCAGCAAAGGCTGGGACTATCAGGTCAATGGTAGGACCAGACTGCGCACCGCCTCTGGGGGTCAGGTTGTTTACGCAGGCAACGGTATTGCGGGCTACGAGCGCTTAGTAATTGTCAAACACTCGGGCAACTTGCTCAGCGCTTATAGTTTTAACGGCCGTATCTTGGTTAGCGAACAGCAAAAGGTGCGAACCGGGGAGTCTCTGGCTGAGCTGGTTCCGCGCAATGGCGGCAGACAAAAGGTTCATTTCGAACTTCGACGTGATGGCAGGCCGATTAATCCCAAGAGCTTGATTAAGCCTAGTTAATACTCGATCGCCGCAGCATAGGTGCTAAAACAAGGGCGAATAATTGCGCCTATCAGCGCTCGAGCAGCTCAAACTTGCCCGGTTTTCCATCCCATTCTTTAGCGTCCGCGGGCGGCGAGTCCTTCATTTCGGTAATGTTTGGCCAGATCTCTGCGAGTTCCGCATTCAGCTGGGCAAACTGCTGCTGATCGTCTGGTATTTCATCTTCAGAAAAGATCGCTTCTGCCGGGCATTCGCTTTCGCACAGAGCGCAGTCGATGCATTCGTCGGGGTGGATAACGAGCATGTTAGGGCCCTCGTAGAAGCAGTCCACAGGGCAGACTTCAACACAGTCGGTATATTTACACTTGATGCAATTCTCGCCGACTATAAAGGTCACACAGGGCTCCCTGAATTTAGGCGCGGTAGTTTAACCAAAGTGCAAGGGCTATCCAACGACGGCGCTCTAGGCATCGTGCGCGGGAAAACATTGTCTAAAGACTGCCGGTATGGGCGCATAGAGCAACGGCTTGGTTGCATAATGCGAATCGCATGGGGCGTTTTAATCAGCTAGATGTGCGGCCGCGTTGTGTAATTCATGGATCAGCGCCAGCGCCTGCATAGGAGTCATTTCATTGGGTTCGGCCCGCCGCAAACGCTCGACGAGTTTGGCTGATTCGGGTTCAGGATCGGTTGCATCGGATAGCTGTGGAGTCGCAAATAAGTCGTCTTGACGCGGCTGTAGATTAGCTTGCTCGAAACTGGACAGCCGCTGCCGCGCTATGCTGAGTACAGCGTCGGGGAGGCCGGCGAGTTTGGCCACCTCGATACCGTAGCTTTGGCTCGCCGGACCCTCTTTAACCTGATACAGAAATACGATGTCGCCAGCGTGTTCTCTGGCGTGCAGATGCAGATTGCTGACGTTACTGCACAGGTCGGGCAGCATCGTGAGCTCAAAATAATGGGTTGCAAATAGGGTTAATGCGTTGGTTTGCTGAGCAAGATGCTGAGCGCAGGCCCATGCTAGAGCGAGACCATCATAAGTGCTGGTGCCGCGACCTATTTCGTCTAGCAGCACCAAACTATTCGCTGTGGCTTGGTGCAAAATTTGCGCGGTTTCCGTCATCTCCACCATGAACGTCGAGCGGCCGCTGGTGAGGTCATCTGCCGCGCCTATGCGCGTGAAGATTCGGTCGATAGGACCGAGAGTAACTGTCGCAGCCGGGGTATAGGAGCCACAATAAGCGAGTAGGCATATGAGCGCCGTCTGCCGCATAAACGTCGATTTGCCGCCCATATTGGGGCCGGTAATAATCGCCATACTGGAGGCACCATCTAGAGTCAGGTCATTCGCGATGAAGGCCTCGGTGGAGGCGGTGCGAACGACTGGATGCCAGCCTTGCCGGATATGAATACCGGTGTCGCTGGTGAATTCTGGGCAGCAGAAGTCCAAGGTCTTTGCGCGCTCGGCAAAACAGGC
>DEBN01000043.1:0-19824 GCA_002348825.1 Gammaproteobacteria bacterium UBA2955 | reverse complement strand
TTCGATCATCAAGTCGCCGAATAAGGTGCGCTCTAACTGCATCGATTTACTTTGACTGCTCAGAGCTTCTTCCTCAAAAGCTTTGAGTTCTGGCGTGATGTAACGCTCGGCATTTTTTAGTGTCTGCCGTCGTATGTATTCCTCTGGTATCTCGCCTTTGGCAGCTTTTGAGGTTTCGATGTAGTAGCCGTGCACACGGTTGTAGCCGACTTTAAGCGAACTGATGCCGGTTCTCTCGCGTTCTTGCAGTTCCATGGATGTGAGCCAGTCTGTCGAGTGGCTCGTAAGCTCGCGTAACCTATCGAGTTCGTCGTCGTAGCCGCTGGCTATGACACCACCTTCGCGCAGCGTCACCGGCGGATTTTCGACCACGGCTTGCTGCAGTAGCTCCGCAAGGCCCTCGAAGTTCACGAGTTGTGCCGCTAAATGCTGACTGTACGGATTATCGACGTCGCCGAGTGCAGCGTGCACGTTAGGCAGTTGCGAGAGCGTTTCGCGCAACCGTGCAAGGTCCCTTGGGAGCGCTGACCCCAAATCAATCCGGGTCAGAATTCGTTGCAAATCGCCGATCGATTGCAAGCTCTCACGAACCTTGGTGAAAGCGTTTGATTCGAGCGCCTGAGTTACCCAGTGCTGGCGCTGTGTCACCGTGCTTAAGTTACGGCTTGGCTCGTGCAGCCAGCGCTGCAGCAAGCGGCTGCCCATGGACGTAACACAACTGTCCATTAGGCTGAGTAGCGTATGGTCCGTTGCGCCATTGCTGCGTACGTCGATCTCAAGATTACGACGAGAATGTGCGTCCAGTCCGACAATTTGTTGTGACTCGCGAAACACGATGCTCTGCAGAAACGCCAGCTCCTGGCATTGGGTTGACTTGGCGTAGTGCAGTGCTGCAGCGCCGGCTCCCAGGCAGGGCGCGTCGGCTAACAGGCCGGTGCGGGTGAGCACGGTGTTGCCAAAATGATTTTGTAAATCTGCTAGGGCGGCGCGCTGGGCGAAGCGATTGTTGTCTATGGGTCGGGTGCTGAGTTCTGGCATCGCGGTTGCAAGTTCCAGATTGTGCGACTCGGGCACCAGCAATTCGTTCGGTCCGAGTTGCTGAATACAATCCGCAAGATGCGCAATCTGAGCGATCTCTGAAAGTTCAAGTTGACCGTTGGAAAGATCCAGCAGGGCAAGTCCGACGCCTGCCGTTGTCGGGTTGATGGCCAGAATAGCGCTGCGTTGGCGGCTAGCCAGTAGGCCGTCGTCGGTCAAAGTACCAGGGGTGATGACCCGTTGCACCTGCCGCGCCACCGGGCCCTTGGTGGTTGCGGGGTCGCCGATTTGTTCGCATACCGCGACCGAACGCCCGAGGCTAACGAGCTTCGCCAGATAGCTTTCTGCCGCGTGGTACGGGACGCCACACATTGGAATAGGCTCACCATCGCTGTGTCCGCGGGCCGTAAGTGTGATATCTAAAAGCGCCGCCGTAGTTTTTGCATCGTCGAAAAATAGCTCGTAAAAGTCGCCCATACGATAAAACAGTAAATCGACAGGGTATTCGGCTTTGATGCTCAGATATTGCTGCATCATTGGCGTATGGCTTTGCAACGACGGTGCTTTGCTGGTAACTGAGGATTCGACCATGGCTTTGAGGATTGGTAGCGAATAGCTAGTGAACACAGGCCAACCAGTTTCGTCAACTGGGATCTTGTCGTAATGCCACTTGTCGGCTTTTTGCGCCTTGCGTTGTAGGCAATAGCATCGTCGTGACCGAAACCTTGCAAAAACCGTTGCAAGCAACTACTGAATACATATACAGTATTGTCATCAGGTGTTCGGCGAACACAGCGGTTAGATTTTGAGGAAAAACCAACTGCATGCTCTGCTGAGTAGATGCGCAAAGCGAACGCCAAAACGATTTCACTGAAAGCGAGGCACGGATCATGGCACAGAAACAACAAGACTCTTCGAAAGGCCCAGACAGTAGTCCTGAAAAGGAGCGTGCGCTGTCCGCCGCTTTGGCGCAAATTGAGCGGCAATTTGGCAAGGGCTCGATGATGCGCCTCGGGGACCAAGAGCAGATTGCCATACCCTCCATTTCAACGGGGTCTCTTGGGTTAGATGTCGCTCTGGGCATTGGTGGCCTGCCGCGTGGGCGCGTGGTTGAAATTTATGGCCCAGAATCCTCTGGCAAGACCACATTGACCTTGCAGGTGATCGCCGAGGCCCAAAAAGTAGGTGGAACCTGTGCCTTTATCGACGCAGAGCACGCTTTGGATCCGCAATACGCCCAAGCGCTCGGTGTCGACACCGACAACTTGTTGGTGTCGCAACCCGATACGGGCGAGCAGGCATTGGAAATTTGCGACATGCTCGTGCGCTCCGCAGCGGTCGATGTAATTATTGTGGACTCGGTGGCGGCGCTTACACCGAAAGCAGAAATTGAGGGCGAGATGGGCGATACCCATGTTGGTTTGCAGGCGCGCTTGATGAGTCAGGCGTTGCGCAAAATGACAGGCAACATCAAGCAAGCGAACACGATGGTGGTTTTCATCAATCAGATCCGTATGAAGATCGGCGTAATGTTTGGATCGCCGGAAACCACCACCGGTGGTAATGCGTTGAAGTTTTATTCCTCGGTGCGCCTCGATATCCGTCGTATTGGGGCGGTCAAAAACGGTGATGAGGTGGTTGGCAACGAAACACGGGTCAAAGTTGTAAAGAACAAAGTGGCACCGCCGTTTCGGCAGGCTGAATTTCAAATTCTGTATGGTGAAGGTATTCACCGGACCGGAGAAATTTTGGAGTTGGGTGTGCAACAAGGTGTGGTCGAGAAGTCAGGCGCTTGGTATTCCTATAATGGCGATCGAATCGGCCAGGGCCGCAAGAACGCTGCGGATTTTCTCGACGACAATCCGGATATGAAGGAGCAAATCGAGAGCATCATTCGACAGCAACTGATGCCTCATCTGGACGACTCGAAAGATAGTGCTGAAGTTTTGATTCCAGAAGCCTCGCAGGAAGGGTTGAGCTAAAGACAGTCTCGAGCCAGTGGTCTGGACTAGGGAGTGGTTTACAGGGTGGTCGGACGGTGAGCAGCGAAGACGCCATAAAAGCTTATAACGCCGGGCTGGACCTGCTCGCACGTAGGGAGCACAGCGGCAAAGAACTGAGGCAGAAGTTAGGCAGGCGCTTTGCTGAGACGCTGGTAGATCAGGCGGCTGTAGCGTTGCAGCAGAATGGATTGTTGAGTGACGAACGATTTGCGGAAGCGCTTATCCACTCCCGAAAGGCTAAAGGCTATGGACCGCGCTACATCGCTCAGGAGCTTTCGCAAAAAGGTGTTTCGAAAGAACTGACACAGGAACTGCTGGACGAGAGAAACAGTGATTGGGTGCATCAAGCGCGTGAGGTTGCTGCCAAGAAACTTCGCACAACATCGCGACTGGCCGATGCCCTTAATGAATCGGAGCAGCAAGTGCACAGTGGTGAGGAGGTTCGCGAGCACGAACGTCAACGATTGGCCGCTCGGCAAAAGCTTTCGGCGTTTTTGTTCCGCCGCGGGTTTTCTTCTGAAATCGTGCAGGCGGCGATGCTGGATCAGTTGCCGTCGAGCTAAACGCTGTTTCTAGAGAATGCGAGTCACGGCTGCACTTGCCCTGTTTTCCTGCAAACCGTCGCCGGTCGTTTCGTGCGGTAACTGACGCCGCTCCGTTGGCCTGCGCTCCCTTCATGTTCCATCCAATGTAGCCTGCTGTCCGCGGCGTGAGATCGGTTTTTGCACATTGGCCCGTTGTGGAAGCAGCGTGGTAGTAGTTTCTGCACTATACTTCGCGCTGTTTTACTGCCTAAGTTCCTAGATCTATGAATACCGCCGAGCTGCGCGCTGCTTACTTAAACTTTTTTGAATCCAATGGGCACAAGGTGGTTGCGTCTGGTTCGCTCGTTCCCCATAACGATCCCACTTTGCTGTTTACAAACGCGGGCATGAATCAGTTTAAAGATCCGCTGTTGGGAAAAGTTGACCCTGGATATTCTAGAGCTGCATCGGCGCAAAGATGCGTTCGCGCGGGCGGCAAACATAATGACCTAGAAAATGTGGGTTATACGGCCCGGCACCATACCTTTTTCGAGATGATGGGAAACTTCAGCTTCGGAGATTATTTTAAGGAAGAAACGATTGGATGGGCCTGGGAGTTCACAACTCAGGTTTTGGGTTTAGATAAAGATAAAATCACAGTTACAGTGCACCCCACAGACGAAGATTCCAGAGCGCTGTGGCGAGATAAGATTGGCGTGCCGGCAGAACGCATCATCGATCTTGAAGAAAATTTTTGGACCATGGGTGACACCGGTCCCTGCGGTCCGTGTACGGAACTATTTTATGACCATGGCCCCGAGGTTGCGGGGGGTCCGCCGGGGTCGCCGGAAGAGGACGGCGACCGTTTCATCGAATTTTGGAATTTGGTATTCCCGCAGTTTGATCGCTCCGCCGAAGGGGACTTAGCGCCGTTGCCCCAAGCGGGCGTCGACACAGGCATGGGCTTGGAGCGCATGGCCGCGATTCTGCAAGGGGTGCACAGTAACTACGAAATCGATCTGTTTCGAAACATCATGTTGGCTGCGGGTGAACACGCCGGTATTCGCGACCCGAAGCAGGTTCTAAATACGCCGTCGCTCAGGGTTATCGCGGATCACATTCGCAGCAGCGCGTTTTTGATTGCTGACGGTATTAAACCGGGCAATGAAGACCGAGCCTACGTGCTGCGCAGAATTATTCGTCGCGCGTTGCGCCATGGCTACAAGCTGAATATTCGCGAACCGTTCTTTCACAAACTGGTTCCCGTGTTGGTGGAGGAGATGGGGCAGGCGTACCCGCTTTTGGTCGAGCAACAGGCGATCATCTCTGATGCTCTGGCGGATGAAGAGGCGCGTTTTAGTGAAACGCTTAATCAGGGCATGGATCTCTTGAAGGCAGAGTTCGGCCAACTCCAAGGCGATACGTTACCCGGAGAGACCGCATTTAAGCTTTATGACACCTATGGATTTCCCGTGGATCTCACTGCGGATGTTGCTCGTGAAATGGGTCTGAAGGTAGATCAGGCGGGTTTTGACGAAGCCATGGAGGCCCAGCGCGAGAGAGGCCGAGCAGCCACTAGCTTTAGTACAACGTTGGGGCAAAAGGTTCACGTCAGCGAGCCGGTGGAATTTATTGGTTACGAGCAATTACAAAAAGAGGCTGAAGTCATTGCGGTTTTTAACGGCGAAGGCGACCGGGTGCCGAAGCTCAGTGTTGGCGACTCAGGCATTGTCGTTATCGATAAAACGCCATTCTACGCAGAGTCTGGCGGTCAGGTTGGTGACGTCGGGCGAATCTTTGGCCCCGACTTTGAGTTTCAAGTAACGGACACGCAGATAAGTGCCGCTCAGCATTTGCACATAGGCTCGGTCGCCCGTGGGGAAATTGAACCCGGGCAGTCGGGTTTCGCGGAAGTCGCGTCTGCTGAGCGTGGCCAAACCTGCGCGAATCACTCGGCAACCCATTTGCTGCATGCTGCGTTACGTTCGGTATTGGGCGTGCATGTTCAGCAGAAGGGGTCCTTGGTCAATCCGGAGAAATTGCGTTTCGACTTTTCCCATGAAAGTGGCGTCAGTCGAGAGCAAATGGCACAAATTGAAGACCAAATCTGCGCACAGATTCGCGACAATACGGCGGTCGAGACCAAGTTGATGCCGTATAAAGAGGCGGTGGCAAGTGGCGCGATGGCCCTGTTTGGCGAAAAGTATGCGGACGAAGTTCGTGTCGTCAGCATGGGTGGTGATTACTCAGTCGAGCTCTGTGGCGGCACCCATGTCGCGCGCACGGGTGAAATTGGCGCTTTTAAAATTCAATTCGAAACCGGAATCGCAGCAGGCGTCCGGCGTATTGAAGCAGTTTCTGGGCAGGCGGCAGTTAGTCACTTGCGACTGCTTGAAGATCGGATGCTTATGGCGAGTGAACAGCTCAAGACCAACCCGGCAGAGCTCGTTGATCGGATAACGAACCTTGTTGGCGAAAATAAATCCCTCGCAAAAGAGATAGCTGCCCTTAGCCAAAAGGTCGCCGCAGCTCAGAGCAGTGATCTGAGTGGTTCCATCGACGATATTAACGGTGTTTCGGTGTTGGCGGCGACTGTGAATGGTGACAGCAAGGCCGTGATGCAAACTCTCGATACTCTGCGATCCAAAACGCCGGACAACAGTATATTCGTCCTGGCTAACACCCATGATGGCAAAGTTGGTTTAGTGGTTGCGGTGAGTAAGGATCTGAATGCGCGTATTGCAGCGCCCGACTTGCTAAACGAAATCGGGCCGTTGGTCGGGGCAAAAGGCGGTGGTCGCGCTGATCTTGCAAGGGCCGGTGGTGGCAATAATCCAGACGGGGTTGAACCGTTGTTGGCGGCGGCAAAACAATGGATTCGAGAGCGATTGAGTTGATATGGCGCTGATTGTTCAAAAGTACGGCGGTACCAGTGTCGGCGACGTAGAGCGTATACAAGGGGTGGCGCAGCGTGTCGCGGGGTATAAACGAGCGGGCCATGACGTTGTGGTTGTTGTGTCTGCTATGTCTGGCGAAACCAACCGTCTGATGTCGTTGGGGCAAGCCGCTGGGGGCGAAAAACCCGACGCTCGCGAGCTTGATGTGCTGCTTGCGTCCGGAGAGCAGGTCACAATAGCCCTGCTAAGTATGGCGTTGGCGCAAATTGGTATCGCCGCGCGTTCTTTTCTCGCCGATCAAATTGCTGTTCGTACCGACTTTGCGCACGGTAAGGCGCGGATTGAGCACATAGACACAAACAAACTGGCGCGAGATCTCGAGCAGGGATACGTGGCTGTAGTCGCTGGTTTTCAGGGTGTTAACGCCGATGGAGATATAACAACCTTAGGCCGCGGCGGTTCGGACACCTCGGCGGTGGCGCTGGCTGCAGCGTTACACGCCGATGAATGTGAAATTTGTACCGATGTGGACGGGGTATATACGGCGGATCCGCGCATTATCAGTAATGCACGACGTCTTGGGCAGATAACCTTCGAGGAAATGCTTGAGCTGGCAAGCCTCGGTTCAAAAGTATTACATCCACGATCGGTAGAGTTCGCCGGTCGCTATACTGTGCCGCTTAGAGTCCTCTCGACCTTTCATGAGGGGCCGGGCACGCTGATCACTATGGAGACCGAAAACATGGAACAAGCGATCGTATCCGGCATCGCGCATGCTTTAGACGAAGCTAAAATTACAGTTGCCGGTGTGCCGGACGTGCCGGGTATTGCGTCAAAGATACTTGGACCGATCGGACGCAAAAACATAGAAGTCGATATGATTCTGCAGAATACGGGTGCAGACGGACTAACGGATTTTACCTTCACGGTTAAGCGCCAAGATTTTGCCGAAGCCTTGGCGGTGCTCGAAAGCGTAGCCACAGAGATCAACGCCAGAGAGATCAGCGGTGACGACGCTATAGCCAAAGTTTCGATCGTTGGCGTTGGTATGCGATCTCATGCCGGTGTTGCAACACGTATGTTTGACGCGCTGGCTGAAGAAAATATAAATATCCAGATGATTTCCACGTCTGAAATTAAAATTTCAGTTGTTGTCGCGGAGCGTTACATGGAGCTGGCAGTTCGAGCTTTGCATACCGAGTTTGAACTGCATGAGCAAACGGGCGGTACGCTTCGCGATTAATATTTAATAATCCTTACGAGGAGTGGCAATGAACTGGCAAAAAGACGAGTTGGTTGAACACTTTGTTGGGGCGTTGGATAACGCCGAAGTCGAACATGCGCCGTTTTCACATCTCTTCGCGACGCATCTGTTGCCTGCAGATGTCTATACGCATCTAGTCACTATGCTGCCGCACATTCATGGGTACAAATCTCTAAATCACCGTGACGCGATGCGTAGTGACGGCACCAGTACGCGCGAAGTGCTGCCATTCAATGAAACATTCTTAGAGCCGTTGCCCGACGACCAACAGGAGTTTTTGCAACTTTTGCGATCGGTACTTGATGATCGTCGTGTTGGCGAAAAATATTTCGAATTGTTAGCACCGGATCTCGCGAAGAGAACCACCGCGAATATTCCGAAAGATGTCGAGGCGTATCCAAAATCTGGACTGTTTCGTGACGCGTCCGGTTATCGTATTCAGCCGCACAAAGACATAAACACCAAGATCGTGACTACTCAAATGTATCTGCCAGCGGACGAACAGCAGCGCGATTTTGGTACAACACTGTACAAAAGATCGTTGAAGGGTAGATTGATTCGCGAGCTAAATAAAATCAGCAGTACGCAGCGTCGGGAGTTTGATCAAGTAAAGACGTTTCCATTTTTACCGAATTCGGGGTACGCGTTTATTGTTGGGCAGAAGAGTTGGCATGGACGCGAATCGGTTCCGGAGGGCTTGGGTGAGCGTTTCTCGCTGATGAACATCTATTACAAAAGCGCGGATGTGCCGTTTTATGACAAATAGTTAGTGGCGCAACCCGTGCGTGCCGCTAATACAGTTAAGCCAAGACAGTACATGGTTTCGTACAGTTCCCCACGGTTTGGCAACCTTTGCTCAGCTTTTAGGGCGACGCATACGGATACTTTGCTTGCAGTATCGTCGCTAAAGCTGAGAACGCTTTGATGCTGGAGGAGAGGATGGGAGAGCCCGCTATAAATTTTGCCGATTCAGAGGCGCTACTCGATGGTCGCTTGGGTGATGCACAAATAAACAGTTGGCGCGACAGGGGCTTTGCGCTGGTGCACAATCTTTTGCCCGTCGCGCTGCTGCAAACGTTGAAGCAAGATGCGTTAGGTTTTTATCCCGCTCCCGGCACCGATGCGGCGGCCCACTTTCATAATTTTGGCAGCGGTCAGAAATTTGTATTTCCGGCAGAATCGTCGGCATGCAACGCAATCACTCTTCATCCATCGCTGCTTCAGGCGGTCGCTGACTTATTAGGTGTGACGATTAAAGAATTGCGACTGACTCAATCTGATCTCTGGCCTAAGTATGGGCATGGGGACTCGGATGACGCTCTGGATAATACCGATCAGCGTATTCATTGCGATTACCCGAATCATTCATTGGTGCATCCACCCGAATGGGACAGTCCCGAAGCGGTGGAGATCATCATCTATCTGAATGACTACGACGAGTGCGAGGGGGCGACAGCGGTGGTTCCGAGGGAAGGCCCTGACGATCCAGCGTATCCCTGGCCGATCACCCAAACCCCAGGAGTGGCCGGTCTGGACTATGTCAATGATCGGAGTAAAGCCGAAGCCTACATGGCTGAACACAGACCTGAAGCGGCGCAGTTTCGCCAACAACATTTGTATGCGCGAGAATTGGTGGCCAGATATCGGTTTGGTTCGGTGCTGTTTTACCGCCACGACACATGGCATCGAGGCAGACCCGTAAAGTCGGGTGCGTTGCGCTTGGTGCAGAATCTGACCTTTAGCAAGATTGGCCATGATTGGTTAAACGTATTACACCCAGGTTGGTGTTGGTCTATGTACCGAGGCGACAAGTTAATGGAAAAATTAGTTGCCGAATCATCGGTTGAACAACGCGGCGTGCTGGGCTTTCCGTTGCCTGGACACGCCTACTGGACGCCGCACACGCTGGCTGCGGTAGAGGCACGATATCGGGCCTTTGGTATTGATATGTCGCCCTACAGGGCGGCCTTAAAGTAATTCTAATAAACAGCGAGGAGCGAGATGCGGTGAAGTCTAAGACGTTGGCTGCAGATTATGTTGTTGTTGGTGCGGGTTCTGCCGGTTGTGTTCTTGCCGGTCGTTTGTCCGAGGACGAAAACTGTTCGGTGATATTGATCGAGGCTGGTGGTACGGATCAGCGCTTGATCGTAAAAATGCCTTCGGCTTTTTATCTGCCTATGCAAAGAAAGTCGCTGAATTGGCGTTATCGCAGTGAGCCGGAACCGCACATGCACAACCGACAGCTGGATTGTCCGCGCGGGCGCGGTCTGGGCGGATCGTCGTCGATCAACGGCATGGTCTATGCGCGTGGCAATGCGGGGGATTTTGAACGCTGGGCTGGGCTCGGCGCCCAGGGATGGGGCTACGAGGACGTGCTGCCTTACTTCAAGAAGGCTCAAGGCTCACGCTCGGGGTCGCGCTCTGAGGTTGCCAGAGGTTTTGACGGACCGCTCACTACGACGGACGGCGTTATGACGAATCCGCTTTATGCCCATTTTATCGAGGCGGCTCAGCAAGCGGGCTATCCCTATCGAGCGGATCTTAACGATGGGGATCAAGAGGGCTTTGGGCCCTTACCCATGACCGTGGCTGATGGGGTTCGACAATCCAGTTCTCGGGCGTATTTATCGGCGTCGCGACCTAATTTGCGGATCCTAAAGAACAGCCTGGTGACCAACGTCGCGATCAGAGACGGCCGGGCTTGTGCGATCGAGGTTAAGTCCGGCCGAAAAAAGCTGCGTGTCGAAGCAACGCAGGAAGTGATTCTGTCGGCGGGTGCGATTAACTCGCCACAGCTGCTGATGCTGTCAGGTATTGGCGACGCAGAGCAATTGCGGCGCTACGGCATAGATCCCGTAGTAGATTCACCGAACGTGGGAAAAAATCTGATGGACCACTTGGAGGTCTACGTGCAACAGGCGTGTACCGAACCGTTGTCCTTGTATAAAGACCTGAGCCTTTGGGGTCGGGCGAAAATAGGAGCACGGTGGTTGTATAACCAGAGCGGACTTGGTGCTACCAATCATTTTGAAGCAGGTGGGTTTATTCGCAGCAGCGAGGACCAACCTTATCCAGACATCCAGTTCCATTTTTTACCTGCGGCAATGTCTTATGACGGCAGCAGTCAGGTGCAGCAACACGGTTTTCAGGCGCATGTTGGGCCGATGTTGCCGCTGAGCCGAGGCGCAGTGACGCTGTGCAGCGCGGATCCCCTGCAAGCCCCGCGTATCGCTTTTAACTACCTAAGCGAAGCCGAAGACTGGCGCGTTTTCCGCCAGGCGATTAGAGCGGCACGAAGTATTTTTGCGCAGCCGGCGCTGGCTGGGGTTTCCGGTATGGAGATCAGTCCCGGTGCCAGTGTACAAACCGACGCCGAGTTAGATGAATTTATCCGTAATCATGCAGAGAGCGCGTACCATCCCTGCGGAACCTGTCGTATGGGTAGCGATGCCGAAGCGGTCGTTGATCCGCTGGGTCGGGTAAATGGGGTCGATGGCTTGCGGGTGATTGACACGTCGATATTTCCGCATATCACAAACGGCAATCTTAATGCGCCGGTGATAATGGTGGCCGAGAAGTTGGCCGACGCAATCAAGGCATAATGCTTGCGGCGACTGTGCTGACCTTGTTTCGACAGAGATGTAGATCGGGCAACCGATAGTGGCCCTGTTGAGGAGTAAATTGTAGCGTGTGGTCCGCGCAGCGGAGGATTAGAGCGAAGTGAGTTTGACCCACCCAATCACGGTAACCCGGCTGACGCCGATCCTAGGTGCGGAAGTCACGGGGGTTGAGCTTGCTGGGGCTAATGGGCCGCAGATAAAGGCCATTAAAGACGCGTTTTCCGAGTACAAGGTGCTGGTATTTCGTGACCAGAGTCTGGATGCTGAACAGCACAAGGCTTTCGCTCGGCACTTTGGCGCATTGCATATTCATCCGCGCTTTAGCCATCTGGGTGCGGAGGGCGATCCTGAATTGTTCATCATCAATACCCGCGCGGACTCTAAGTACAGTAACGGTGAAGCATGGCATTCGGACGTGTCTTGCGACCCGATTCCGCCCATGGCGTCGCTGCTGTATGTGGAGCAGCCGCCGCCGGATGGGGGTGGTGACACAATGTTTGCAGACATGTGTGAAGCTTATGCAGCGCTGTCGGTGCCGATAAGGCAATGGTTGCTCGGACTTCGAGCTGAACACGACGGCCGAAAGGATCTCGCCGCTTATAACGTTAGACTAACGCCGGATCAAAGCTACCCGCGCGCTGTTCATCCCGTTGTGATTCGGCATCCAGAAACCGGTAAGCCGATACTGTTTGTTAATGGCAGCTTTACCAGCAAGATTTTAGGTCTCAATAAGGCCGAGAGTGATGCGACCTTAAAAATGTTGTGCGCTCACATAGAAGGCAACCCGCGCTGGCAGTGTCGAGTACGTTGGTCACCGCAGACGCTGGTGATGTGGGACAACCGCTGCGCGCAACATCACGCAGTTTGGGATTATTATCCACACCCCCGCTATGCTCGGCGCGTCACCGTAAGCAGTTCGGAAGCACCGCAGGGTTACTGAGGCGGTCTCGGCATGGATGCGCTCAGTGTTTTAACCGTGCTCGCACTCACACGCCCGACAGGCGCGATAGTTTAATAGGTGAGCTGACGCAACGACCAGAGCACCTATTACGGTCAAGACCGTCTCGGCTGTTTCGCCAAACAGAAACACGTCACCCGCGGCAGCGGTCAAAAGCAGCGCGACGCCCATTAATCCAAGCGCGGGGATACGCCAACTTCGATGTTTGCGACATCCAAGGGTCAGCGCGAGCAAACTGGTTGGCGCAACCAAAGCGACCAGGGCGATGTGAAAGCTCTCGTCTGCAAACGCGAAGGTTGCGACCACCGGCGTGACACTGACTATTAGTGGGATCGCTAGACAGTGCAACAAACACAACGTTGAAAGGCCTATCGAAAATCGATCCAGAAATCCGATGATCATTATTAGGCTCCTAATTCTGGCACAGCACACTCGCTGCAGAGACATTCAAGTTCGAGTTGATCGTTTAGCAAACGAAAGCCGGTCGTTTCCGCCGCCGAGGCAATGCTATCAATAATGGAATTTGCGACGCCCACTTCTTTGACATCGCTGCATATTTTACAGATCAAGAACTGTGGCGTTGTGTGCGCGTGGTCGCAGGCGATATGCGCGCAGGCAACATATTTATTCGCAGTGGCAAGTCGATGCACGAGTCCAATTGACTGGAGGAATCGAAGAATTCGATAAACCGACATCGGTAGTAAGGTGGCTTCAGCACCGTGCCGGCTCGCTTCTGCTAAGTCGTAGGCCGACAGTGCTTTTTTCGATGTTATCAAGCTGGCCAATACCTGACGGCGTTTAGTCGTTAGTTTGCTGCCGTGTTCGGCGCAATAGCGAGCCGCGTGCTCAAGTATGACTTCAGGTTTTAATATTGGATCTTGGTTCATGGGGGTTAGCTATGGGCTATTTTAAATTTCCACAGGCGATCGCCTAAGTGGCTTTGGGGTCCGAGCTGTATGAACGGGCTACCGCATAGGCCTGCCACGCTGGGACTAAACTCAAAACAAAGGTGGTTAAGTAAATAAGCGCTAGAGCGATAAGGCTCGAAGGGTAAAGGATCTGTAATGACAGAGCGAGACCGAGCTCGCTCGCAAGCAGATTGTTTGCGAAAGAGATCGCCCCCAGCAGGCTTGCCAAGGCCAGTAGCACTCCGATCGTGACGATAAGCAACGATTCAATCACCAACAAAGCGACGATGAATAGTGACGGGGCGCCGATGCTACGGAGAATCTCGATCTCTACTTTTCGTTCCCGCATCGATGCAAGCATCATTGCGTTAAGTCCGAACAGCGCGGATATAAAAACCAATGCTGAGATGCCGCGCAGCACATTTTCTACCCCGCCTACGAGTCCCCAAAGCTGCGCTAGGGCGAAGCCTGGCAATATCGCCAGCAGCGCCTCGTCTTTAAATTCATTGACCCACCGCTGAATCTGTAGGGTGTAGGCGGCTGAATCTAGGCCCACTAAGATTGCCGTTACTGTTCCAACGGGTGGGTGATCGTGCCCGTCGTGATGGTCGTGGTCATGCGCACTCTCTTGTTCGTGGTCCTCATGCCCGTCGTGGTGGTCGTCTGCATGCTGACTCTCTTGTTCGTCGCCCTCGTGCTCGTCGCGGTGCTGGTCTGCGTGCGCATTGTGTTGTTCGTGGCCTTCATGCTCATCATGGTGGTCGTCCGTATGGGCTTTATGGTGTTCGTCGTTGTCATGCTCATCATGGTGGTCGTCGGTATGGGCGTTCTGGTGTTCGTCGTTGTCATGCCCTTCATGGTGGTCGTCGGTATGGGCGTTCTGGTGTTCTCCGCTGTCATGTCCATCATGGTGGTCGTCTGAATGGGCATTCTTGTGTTCGTCGCCTTCGTGCCCATCATGGTGCTCGTCTGCATGCACACTTTGTTGTTCATGCGCTGCATGTTCGTCGTGTTCTTTACGCTCATTTTCATGGGCGCTGTTCTGGCCGTCGTTTTTCTCTTCATGGCTCGTCTCGTCTGCATGGATCGCTTCGATAGCCTCTAAACTCACAAACAGAGCGTTATCCACCGGCGTACCCGTCGTCGCCAGCACGCCGCTGACCGAGAAGGTCACCTGATCATGATGGGTGAAACTGGTGTCTGCCATGCCATGACTTAGAGTCAACTCATCACCCAAGCTGTAGCCCAACTCCGAGGCGACGCGTGATCCCACAACCACGTCGAGGGTGGCATCGAAGGGACGACCGGTGTCGAAGGCCAGTGGTTTGCTTTGACCGTACTTGTAGCGATCGAAGAATTCGGCAGTCGTGCCAACGACTCGAAAGTTTCTATGTGAGTCCCCGAGTGAAATAGGCACAACCCATTCGACCTGTTGCTGCTCGCTGAGCGCCTCAACGGACTCCCATGAAACATTGGCGGTTGGATTACCGATGCGAAAAATAGACAGCAGTAGCAAGTTTATTTCGCCGGTCCTGGCGCCGACGATGAGGTCAACGTTCGAGACCGTGCTAGCGAAACTGGACCGTGCCTCGTGCCTTACATGCTCGACGCTCAACAGCACGAATACGCTAATGGCCACTGCGGAGGTCGCGAGCGCTACGCCGCCAAAGCGATACAAAAGGCTTTGATAAGCGACACTGCATAATGCGCGAAACGTACTCATTAACGCGTACCCGCGGATTGGTTTAGATCATTCAGTGCAACGCGATGTTCGAACATGTCGCCGATGGACGGGTCGTGACTGACGAATACCATGGCGCAATTTGTGTCTTCGAGAACTTCGTTTAGCAGGCTTAAAAATGAGGTTTTATTCGCGTAGTCCAGCGCCGAGGTGGGCTCGTCTACAAGCAGCAGGGCGGGCGAATTTACCAATGCGCGCACTATGGCCACTCGCTGTTGTTGGCCAATGCTCAGTTCCTCGGCTTTTCGTGTGCTCAAACCCGGATCTAGATTGACGCGTTGCAGCAGTTCCAATGCGTGCGACCGCAGCGCTGCCGCTGAACCGCTACCGAATTGGGCAGCCAGCAAAACGTTGTCCAGCACCGATAAAAAGGGAATAAGGTTAAAATGCTGAAATACGACACCGATGTTTTTCGCGCGAAAAGCATCGCGCTTACGGCCGCTAAGCTGTGAGATGGGCGTATCGAGAACGTTAACGGTGCCCGATGACGGTGTGCGCAGGCCCGCTAATAAACTCAGTAAGGTTGATTTGCCGCTGCCCGAATCGCCTTGTAAGAAGATCCGTTGATTAGGTTCAACTTTCCAGGACGGGATGTTTAACACCGGAGGCGTGTTTCCGCCGAAACCAAAAACGAGCTCTTTGACATCGATCGCTACTGCTGTATTTTCGTGACTCATCAATGAACGAACTGCTCGTTTGTTGCGCAATGATATAATGTAACATTTTTTGGGATGCCCACAATGCAGAAGCTGTTTTGCATAGTTAAAGGTTTAGTGGTTGGCGGCGCTTTGCTGACTGCTCAATTTGCCCTCAGTGATGCTAAGACTCTGTCCTGGCAGGATTTGCTACCCGAGCTCGATGAAACGTTTAACCTAGACGATGGAATAAATTGGGGCGAGCGAGTTCGTCTAGATTTGAATGAAAAAGACGTGCGCATTCCCGGATTTATGGTGCCGCTTGAATATAAGGAACGCGAGGTAGTGACGCGGTTCCTCTTGGTGCCGTATTTTGGGGCCTGCTATCACGAACCGCCTCCGCCGCCTAACCAAACCATATACGCCGTCTACGAGCCTGGTTACGAGCTGGGTGAAATTTGGGAGCCGGTATGGATACAGGGCACGATTTCCGCCAGCCGTGTTGAGGAAGACCTTGCAACCGCGTCGTATTCCGTGAGTGCAAATAGCATCGAGCCCTACGATTGAGGTGGCAGAACGCGCGCCCAGTCACCAGCGCCGCGTCCCAGAGCAGCGCTCGAAACGTTCCGGTCTCTGGGTGGTTTGCCTGAGCAGGGCTGTTGCAGTGCGTGATTCGATGCCCGTTGCTCTGTTTCCGTGTCTGCGCAAGACTTAACTGCAGCGCGGCGACGCGTATCTGCGACTTTGATCCAGTAACCATCGAGTTCTCTGGTAAGGTCTCACTATATTAATGCTTCGAGACTACCGCAGTGCCAAAGTCAGCGAAAATCAGCAACAGGACATTCACTTCCCGGCGGCTCATCCTGATGCTTACCACGGTTAGCGCATCACTCGGAAGCATGTCGGCAGGAGCCGACGAGCTAGTTGCACGGGCGAAAAAGATTCACGAGCGCGTGATAACTCTCGATACCCATGTGGATATCTCGCCAGATAACTTCACGCCGCAAACCAACTATCTAACAACGCCCGATACACAAGTTGACCTGCCGCGTATGGAGGCAGGGGGGCTCGACGCCGCGTTCTTTATCGTTTACGTCGGTCAGGGCCCGTTAACAGAGGAAGGCTATGCTGCGGCCTATAAGGCCGCGATGGAAAAATTTGACGCAATCCACTGGATGACTGAACAACTAGCACCGGAGCGGATCGCGTTGGCCCTCACTGCGGAAGAGGTTAGGGATATCGCCAGCAGCGGACGCAGGGTTGCTCTGATCGGGGTAGAGAATGCTTATCCGATGGGATTGGACCTAGCGAATATCGCTCGATTCGCAGAACGTGGCGCCCGGTACATGTCCTTAGCACACAACGGCCATAGCCAGTTTTCCGATTCGAATACCGGCGAAATTCGCGAAGGCGGCATGCGCTACGGCGGTTTATCGGAGTTGGGTCGGCAGGCCGTGGTCGAGATGAATCGCGTCGGCGTCATGATCGACTTATCGCATCCGTCAAAAGACGCGACAATGCAGATAATGGCCCTTAGTCGAGCACCGGTGATTGCCTCGCATTCTTCAGCGCGGGGCCTGGAGAACAACCCTCGCAATATGGACGATGAGCAATTGCTGGCGCTAAAAGCCAACGGTGGCGTTATCCAGACAGTCGCGTTTCGCAGCTATCTGAATGGCAAAAAACACGCCGCTTGGCGAACTGAGTACGATGCTTTGATGAGGAAAGTTGGCGCGGAGATGGGTATAGAAGTGCTGGCAGATCGGCGTCAGGTATTCATGATGAATCCGTCGGATAGGGCGACTTACCTCGACCGCATAAGGCCCGTGCGTGCGCGCGTTGACGAGTTGTCGAACCAGATGTCTGCGCCACCGGTAGATGTTGCAGACTTCGTAGACCACGTTGATTATCTGGTCACAAAAATAGGTGTCGATCACGTCGGTATTTCCTCGGATTTTGACGGCGGTGGCGGCGTCGAGGGCTGGAATGATGCGGACGAGACCTTCAACGTGACGCTGGAACTGGTTAGGAGAGGGTACACCGAAGCTGAGGTGGCAAAGCTTTGGAGCGGAAATCTGTTGCGCGTGCTCGAGGAGGTTCAGGCGGTTGCAAAGACCCTAAGGCGAGAAACGACAATCGACTCCGCGCCGTTATAGCTGTGGGTCGACTTGAATTGGCAACCTCGGGTGCGCCCGCTCCCAGCGGAACGGCGCGCGCCACAGCGAGCTGTGATTTAACGTCTGATCAACTTATAGCGCGCGACGTGTTGTCAGTGCAGTTAGTGCGAGACATTGTGATGGTCCAAAGCGCGAGCAATCGCGCGTAGATTGGCAGCTATTCTGTCGGAAGTTTGGGTGGTTTGGGCGACCTCGATGAGCGCCATGGTCAAGGCCTCTGCGATCAAAGGCGCCTCGATCCAGTTGGCTTGCGCTTTGTCGACTCCCGCCGCTATCGCGTTCTGAGCAAAAGCACGGTCGCTGGCCTGAACCTCCTCAATCAGGCTCTGCATGCGTTGTTCGCTGCTTGTGGGCGAGGTCATTCAGCGAGCGCCGTCGCAAACAGAACTTCATATTCAGCAGCGGTGCAGGGGCGGGGATTGGTAAAAGTGCAAATGTCCTTGGCCGCATGACTCGCCAAAGCCGGTATCGCGCTTTTTTGGATGCCCATCTCGGATAGGGTAGCTGGCAACCCCATTTCGACATTGAGTTCGCGGATGAAATCGGCCGGATCACTGCTGGACCCGATACCCATGGCCTCGGACAATCGCGTGTACTTATCCCCGACATAATCACGATTGAAGTCGAGAATTGTTGGTAACAGTACAGCGTTCAGGGTGCCGTGGTGGAGCCTCAATGTTTGATCGGCCCCGCACGCGTGGCTCATGGAATGCACGCTGCCTAAACCCTTACTAAACGCCATTGCACCTTCTGTGGAAGCCATCATCATATGCCATCGGGCCTCCCCGTTACCGCCTTCCTTAACCGCGGTTAACAGGTTCTGGTCGCGCATGCCGCGCTTGATTCCATCACAAGCGACTGCTTCGGCCGGCGGATTTACGTTCGGTGACAGTAGCGCCTCTATGCAGTGGCTCATCGCATCCATGCCGGTCGCTGCTGTAAGGTGTGGCGGCAAACGTAAAGTGAGGTCGGGGTCGCAAATCGCTGTCCGAGGCACTAACTCGCGACTTGCAAGGATGAGCTTTTCGCCATTGTTCATAATGATCACGGCGCCGCTCGAAACCTCACTGCCGGTGCCGGAGGTCGTCGGTATTGCGACTAGTGGGGCAATCTTGCCAATCTTGCCGGCGCCGCCAAGGCCTGCGGTATATTCGATCAAATCACCTTCATGGGTGACGGCCAGAGCGACCGCTTTTCCGAGGTCCATTGGGGATCCACCGCCTAGCCCCACAACGCCGTCGCATTCCGCCTCGTGGTACAGGGCTACGGCCTCCTCTACCGACATTTGGGTAGGATTTTCTGGCGTGCCGTCGAACACGGTCAAAGCCGCTTCGTTGCCGAGGCCGGCTACTAATTCATCTACCATGCCGAGCTTTACGAGTCCGAGGTCGGTGCAAAGCAGTGGTCGGCGAATGCCATGCTGTCTTAGAACCTCTCCCAATTTCGCGCTGGCGCCATGATCGAAAATGGTATGGGTCATAAAAGTGAGTGTTGCCATGCGTGCTCCTTAGATCCTCGGAGGTGGGAAAGATCCCGCTCGCTCGTATTTTTTGTTATGTTGTAACATATCACAGGTAGTCTGAGGGAACATAGGCCAATGACCTTCTTTGATCGCACGACAAGAGTCGAGATGGCAGGTAACGCTCTAACCGAATATCCCGATGGTGTCCCTACTCACGTCGCGGATTTCGCTATGGCGCTGGTGGATGCACGCTGCCTCGGTGAGGGACTGGAGCTACAGTGCGCGATCACGGACGGGCGGTGCTGCGAGTTTGGTGCAGATCTGATCCGGCTGGAGTCGCTGGATGGATTTGCTGCTTTCCGTCGGTGGTTGGCGTTTTGGGCTGCCGAATATGCGCATTACGCCGGAGCAGCCCTAATAAGACTTGATTTAGTGCATGGACGCGGCCCGACCTGTCCGCGTTTCCATGTAGACAATGTGCGACTGCGTTTGATTTCTACATTAATCGGGCCAGGCACAGAGTGGCTTTATCCGGAGGATGTCCAATACGACAGCAACGAACGAATTCAACAGGCGGTGTCTCCAGCGGCGATCCAG
>DEBN01000106.1 GCA_002348825.1 Gammaproteobacteria bacterium UBA2955 | reverse complement strand
TGGTAAAGGAGCCGACAACGTTAACTGCCATCGTCGCCCACGGAAAACTACTGGCTGCAAACAATAACCCTATGCTGTAACGTGCGATGGTGCCAACCGCACCACCCAGGCCGACCCAGACAACCATCCACATCATTCAGTACGCCGCTTGTTGGTTGCGGCCGCATCAAGAGCCGCAAGCTTTTCCAGTCGCGCCTTTATTTTACTTTCAAGCCCCGCCGTTTGAGGAAAATAAAACTGTTGCGGCGACATTTGTAGCGGCAAATAGTCCTCTCCTGCCGCATATGCGCCCATTTCAGTTTGCTCACCATGGGCGTGCCGATAACTTTCGCCAACGCCCATTTCGCGCATCAGAGATGTAGCCGCGTTCGCCAAATGCTTTGGCACCGGATGCGACGGCTGACCTGCAACGTATTCACGTGCGGCAGAATAAGCCCGATACACAGCGTCGCTCTTCGGCACGCTGGCCAGATACAATACAGCTTGAGCCAAAGCCAACTCGCCCTCCGGCGACCCGAGGCGCTCAAAACTTTGCAGCGCGGCCAACGTCATCTCTACCGCACGCGGGTCGGCGTTGCCGACATCTTCGCTCGCCAGACGCAATAAACGCCGTCCTATATAACGTGGGTCGGCGCCGCCATCCAACATACGGCAGAACCAATACAGAGCCGCATCAGGCGCACTGCCACGAATCGATTTATGGAGCGCCGAAATTTGCTCATAGAAAACATCGCCGCCTTTGTCGAAGCGTCGCATCTGGCTGCCCGACGCGCGATTGATGTGATCCTCATCAATATTGCCATCACCCAGTTGGGCTGCGACCTCAAGAACATTCAACATCCGTCGCGCGTCCCCATCGGCAACGGCCACTAATTCACACCGAGCCGTTTCACTAATACCGCGTCCGAGAGTTTGCGCTGCCCGCTGGATGACGTCGCGCAGCGCATCCTCGGTTAGCGGCTGCAGCACGTAGACACGAGCGCGCGATAACAGCGCCGAATTGACCTCAAACGACGGATTTTCAGTGGTGGCGCCAATGAAGGTCAAGGTGCCGTCCTCAACATGAGGCAAAAAAGCGTCTTGCTGGGCCTTATTGAAACGATGCACTTCATCCACAAACAATACAGTGCGTTGACCACGCGCCTTATGCATTTGCGCCTCTGCCACGGCTTGGCGGATGTCTTTAACCCCGGCGAGCACCGCTGAAAGATTGATCCAATAGCAACCCGCTTGTTGCGCCAGCAATCGCGCTAGTGTGGTTTTGCCGGTACCGGGCGGCCCCCAGAGAATCATAGAATGGACAGTCCCTCCCTGGGCCAAGCGCGCCAAAGGCTCGCCCTCTGCCAACAGATGAGTTTGACCGACATAGTCGGACAAAGATTGCGGCCGCAACCGCTCTGCCAACGGCCGCCCATCAGTCGCTTGCGCAGAGAACAGGTCAACCACGGATCACATCCGTGCCTTCCGGCACTACCAGATTGAATAATTCGGCTTCGATACGCTGCGCCAGTTGAATCTGGCTGAATTGGATCCGCGTCCTGTGACCCGCGCTATCCCACATCAAAAGCCCCTGGAGTAGCCCGCCTCGGAACGTAAGTTCCGCCTGCAAGATCAGCGACGTTGGAGACTTCGGATATAGCAAAAACCGTTGTTCACCGCCTTCGACGACACTACTCACAGCAAACTCTGAGGTCAGCGAAGCCGTATCACCCAGCAGCATTGTGAGCGGAGTGGGACCCATCTCTGCGTCGAGCTCGTGCACAGTCACTTGCGCTAAGTCCGGATCGTAAATTTGCATCACAGCACCGTTAACCACAATCAATTGAGCAAACGGCGTCTCCACCTGCCATCTAAACTTAGGCCGCTGCAAAGCTAAGCTGCCAGAGGATTCCTCTAGGTTCTTATTGGCCGAATCCAGAATCGATTGCCGAAAGCGGCCGGTCACGCCATCAAACTCATCAATCAGAGCAGCTAACGCAGCTGTCGCCGTGCTCGAAGACGCACTCCGTTGTTCCACTTCGCCAGCGGCCGCTGGGACGGGGCCCAGTGCCATAAGGAAACACAACGCCAGTTTATTTACGGTCGGGAACAAGAATTTCTCGGCTGCCATTGGCGTTCATCGCAGACACCACACCCGCGGCCTCCATCGCTTCGATCAAACGCGCGGCCCGGTTGTAACCCACTCTCAGCTTGCGCTGCACTGAAGAAATCGACGCGCGCCGCGACTCTAGGACGAATTGCACGGCCTCATCGTAAAGCGCATCCTCCTGTTCGGTATCGCCGTCGCCTTCGAGCTGCAAAAACGGCTCATCATCACCGCCACCGCTCACGATCTCTGTCAAATAATCAGGCTGGCCGCGCAGTTTCCAATCATTAACTACTCGATGCACCTCGTCATCCGAAACAAAGGCCCCATGCACGCGTTGTGGCAAGGCGGTACCGGGCGGCAGATACAGCATGTCGCCATGCCCGAGCAACTGCTCCGCGCCGCCCTGATCGAGCACCGTGCGCGAGTCTATTTTTGAAGACACCTGAAAACTGATACGACTCGGTATATTGGCTTTAATCAGCCCGGTGATGACATCTACCGAAGGCCGCTGGGTGGCCAATACAAGATGAATACCCGCCGCACGCGCTTTCTGCGCGATGCGTGCGATTAACTGCTCTACCTTTTTGCCAACGACCATCATCATATCGGCAAATTCATCGATCACCACAACGATGGCTGGCAACGTTTGCAACTCCGGCGGCGCCTCGATCTCGTCTTTCCATAACGGATCTTTTAGCGGCTCACCCTTCTGAGCCGCATCTCTAACCTGACGGTTATAGCCAGCAATATTGCGCACACCGAGGGCCGCCATAAGCCGATAACGACGCTCCATTTCGGCGACGCACCAGTTCAGCGCTTGCGCCGCTTCTTTCATGTCGGTAACCACTGGCGTCAGCAGATGCGGCACGCCCTCGTAGACCGAGAGTTCCAACATCTTTGGATCGACCAGAATCATCCTAACCTCATCCGGCGTGCCTTTTAGCAATAAGCTTAAGAGCATTGCGTTAACCCCAACGGACTTACCCGACCCGGTGGTTCCAGCAACCAGTAAGTGCGGCATTTTCGCTAAGTCGGCGACGATCGATGCGCCTGAAATGTCCTTACCCAACGCTAGGGTCAAAACCGACGGCGCATCCTGAAAAACCGTCGAGCGAATGACCTCCTGCAACTGCACCATCTCGCGGTGTTCGTTGGGGATTTCGATACCCACAAAGGACTTACCCGGAATTACCTCGACAATACGAACACTGATCACCGCCAGTGAACGCGCCAGGTCTTTTGCCAAAGCACTGATTTTCTGCACCTTAACGCCAGCGGCGGGCTGCACTTCAAAGCGCGTAACGACGGGTCCAGGGAGAACCGAGACCACTTCTGCCTCCACTCCGAAATCTGCCAGCTTCAATTCAAGCTGGGTCGACATGGCCGCCAGAACATCCGCTGAAAAACCCAGACCTAAATCTTTTGCCTGGGCGTCCAGTAAATCAATATCAGGTAGTTCCCCCACGTCCTTGCTGTCGAAGAGACGTTTTTGGCTGACTTTGGCGGCGGGCTGCTGCTTGGCTTTGGGTAAGATTTCAATTTCAGACTTAGTTTGTTGCTGTTGAGTGACTTTTTCCAACGCAGCTTGGCGATGCTCCACGCGCAGTTGCGTGTCTTTGCGAGCAGCCTGTCGCTGCACGCGGCGGGCCTTGTAGCGATCATATTGGCCGTCAAAGAAAATCAGGCTTTGCCGCCACAACGCCATCGTCATTCGGGCGCAGAGACGAGCCACGTCCAACCATGAAAAACCCACCGCCGCCTGTAAACCAATAATCACCCCAGCGCTGGCTAAAACAGTGAGGCCTACCCGACCAAAAAC
>DEBN01000028.1:6496-12475 GCA_002348825.1 Gammaproteobacteria bacterium UBA2955 | reverse complement strand
GTAAGGGTCGCCAGTCATTCCCAAGTCGATAATCTCCAACGTCATGAACGTCGAGGCCTAACCAGTGACAACTCTTGTGCGGACAAAACTGCAGATACGCGCCGCTGGCGATAATTTCCGCAGGCGCGCCCTGCAATAGCCCGAGCGTCAACAACCCCTCGACCATTACTTTGATTGCAGCGTCATGGGGTGCATTAAAAGGCGCACCGGGCCGACATTCGGCAATGGCGGCTTCATTCGCCGCCAACACGATGTCGTAAAGCGCGCGCTGAGCTTGCGAGAAAACACCATCAACAGGAAAAGTACGGGTAATGTCTGCCGCGTAGTGTCGATATTCGCAGCCCGCATCTATAAGCACTAGCTCCCCAGCCTGCAGCGTCGAACTGTTATCCGTGTAGTGCAGCACACATGCGTTCGCCCCGCCGCCAACAATGCTTGGATAAGCACAGTGTCGCGCTCCGCCACGCATGAATTCGTACACCAGTTCCGCTTCGAGCTGACTCTCCATCATTCCTGGATGACAGTTTCGCATCGCTCGTGTGTGCGCTGTGGCGCTGATGTTCACAGCCTCACGGATCAGGTCAAGCTCAGAATCGCTCTTGACTAAGCGTTGTTCGTGTAACACGTGCTTGAGAGAGACAAATTCCGCTGGCGGCAGAGCGCCGCCGGCCTCGCGCCTGCGGATAGTCGCCACATAGCCCAACAGCCGCTGATCGAATGCCGGGTATTCACCCATGGTTAAGTAGATACGTGAACGCCCCTCCAACAATGCCGGCAAAATGTTGTCCAGCTCGGCGATCGAAAATCCATCATCAAGGCCAAATCGCTCGGCAGCACGCTCCGGGCCACAGATTTGCCCATCCCACTGTTCCGCTCGAGCGTCTCGATCGCGGCAAAATAAAATGGCCTCACCGTGACCACGCTCAGGCACCAAGACAAGCAACGCATCAGGCTCATCAAAACCGCATAAGTACAGTAGGTCACTGTCTTGGCGAAACGCAAAGTCGATGTCGCGATTACGGCGCTGCATGGCTGCGCCGGGCACCAAGGCGATGGAACCCGGCTCCATAGCCTCCAAGAGACGGCAGCGGCGTTGCGCAAACTCCTCACCATCGACCTGTGTCACTGCATAACGTCCTGTTCAACATCCGGCTGTGCTTCGTCGAGCAGAGCTAAAACCAATAAAACACTGACCCGCACGTATTCGTATATCTCGCTAAAGGACTCTTCGTCTTGGGCAGAATCGTCGTCCGCTGACGCAATATCTACATCGGAACCCATTCCAGAAAGGGTGGCAAAGTCGCGGATAATTTCCTGAATATCCACCGGCAACTGGTCTCGACCCGTCGCGTTTGCCGCAGCAAAACCGCTGAGAAAACTGCCGCACCATTCCGCTAATTCGTCAACCCGCTGCGTTAGCGGTTCTTCGTCATCCGCAATTAGTGGCGCAAACCCCAAATCTTCATCACGCAGGTTAGCCAGGGTTGCTGCAACAAATTCCAATACCGCCACCTCATCGGTGAGCGCCTGATCACCTGCAAGCGCCACCAATTGACTCAGCGGAAAATCTTCCACGGTCGGACAGGCTGACGCGGCGAGAAAACCGGTCACCATGCCATGAAGTTCCTGGCGAGCCAGCTGAACCGACGCGAGTTGCGCTTGTAGATCTAAATCAGACACGGTGGTGGGACTACACAATAAACATCAAAGAGCGCAAACTATTGCGCACTGCCCGCAGAAATACCAGCTACCTCTATGAACGACGCAAGCGATCAAACCGAACAACTCGATCAATTAGCTCGTCGCGTCGACGACCTGATCGCTCTGACCGAAGTATTGACCAATGAAAATCGTGCTCTGCGCGCGCAACAACAGCAGTGGAGCCAAGAACGGGCCAAGTTGCTTGAAAAAAATCAAACCGCTACGACCGGCGTAGAAGCCATGATTACGCGTCTCAAATCTCTGGAACGCGGCTGATTTATCTAATTCGCCAAAACATCCCCCGACGAGACTTCACCCATGAATGCAGAAAATAAAACACTCACCGTTTCAATTGTCGGCAAGGATTATCAGGTCGCCTGTCCTGCGGGTGAAGAGGAGTCGCTGCGTGAAGCGGCCCACTATCTGCATACGCTAATGGAGTCCATTCGCGCATCGGGCCGCGTGGTCGGTCTGGATCGCGTGGCCGTCATGGCCGCATTGAATGTCAGCAACGAATTACTACAGAGCAAAAACCTTCAGGCAGCGGCGCAAGCCAAAGCCGCGGCACAAGTGCAAACGCTCAGCGACCGAGTGGCTGATGCCATAAGCGCCAATAAACAGATGCATATCTGACTTACGGTTAAAAATCACTACTGGTGGCCAAGCAATTAGCCGCTATAATCCGCGGGTTCCTGGGATGTTAGCCAGTGGTCGCGTCCTTGAGCCGTTATAAAAACCTCAGGAGATTCTTTCGCTGCGCCTGTGTGCATACCCAAAATTATGGGTCGCCTTCGGTGCAGCTGGGGTCTCCGCCTTGAATCTCAACGGTTCAGGGCAAACCAACAGCGGCATCGCCGGGAACATTTTTTCCGCCAGTCGATGATTTAGGGATGACAAACCGGCCCGCGCTACGCGCACACTACCGATCTTTACGTCAGCGTTTAGAGCCTGGTTCCCGCTCTCGTAAAACACTGCTCATTGCTCAACAGCTCCACGCTTTGCCGGTTCTCACGGCTGGCCAGAGCATTGCCGCTTACATGGCAAGCCCAGAAGAAGCGTCAATAGAGGCGTTTTTCGACATCGCATGGCAACGTGACCAATCGATTTTCTTACCCTGCATCGACGTAGCGCAGCGGCTTATGACCTTTGCCCGACACCAGCCAAATAGCAGTTTGATAACAAACCGCTTCGGCTTGCTGGAGCCGGAAGATCGCGACCACATTGCCGGTGCTGCTGATCTCGACTGCGCGTTAGTGCCTCTGGTCGCGTTCGATCAATACGGCAGTAGGCTGGGCATGGGCGGTGGCTACTACGACAGATTTTTTGCGGATCCGGCACAACGGCCAACCCTTATAGGTATCGCCTTCAGCGAACAGCAGACAACCGCACCGCTGCCCCGTGAAAACTGGGACGTGCCGCTAGATATCGTCGTCACGGATGTGGCGGTCCAACAATTTAAATAAGAGGGTTTGGCATGGCGATTAGACCAATTCTGCGTATGGGACATCCGAACTTACGCCGCGTAGCACAGCCTGTCGACGTGGAGCGCATCGCGAGTTCGGACATGGAGCGCCTGCTGCAAGACATGTTAGACACGCTCAGAGATTCAGGTGGCATAGGCTTAGCAGCACCGCAGATCGACGAAGATCTGCGTCTAGCCATCATCGAGGTGCCGGGCGGACCATCGCGCTACGGCGACATCGAAGCGATGCCACTGACCGTGTTTTTTAATCCGGTTATCGAAGTAATCGATGAGCAGAGCGCGGGCTATTGGGAGGGCTGTTTGTCAATACCAGGGCTGCGCGGTTTTGTGCAACGGCCACAACACATCCGAGTGACATATACGAGCGAAACCAGCAGTACGCAGCAACTCGAGCTGCGCGGTTTCTTGGCTACCGTGATGCAACATGAGTTCGATCATCTCGAGGGCCGGCTGTACATTGACCGCATGACCGACCCGACCCAGTTGTCATTTGAAGACGAGTGGCTTAAGCATCACTGTGACGTTTAAGCCAGCTATTGCAAAAACATCTTGTACGCTGGATTGTCCTGCTCCACCCAAAAGCGATAACCAATGTCTTTAAGGTACTTATCCAGAGCCGGCTGATCCTTTTTCGAGGCCGCAAAGCCAACCAACACCCGGCCCCAGGCCGAGCCATGGTTACGATAATGAAAGAGGCTTATGTTCCAACGCTGACCAAGGCCGGTCAAAAACTGCAACAACGCCCCGGGGCGTTCGGGAAATTCAAACCGATACAGGAGTTCGTCAACTCCTTGCGGGCTGCGGCCGCCGACCATGTGGCGCACATGTAACTTAGCCGCCTCATTTTCTGTCATATCTAGAATGCTGTAATTTTTGTTCTGCAAGGTCGCGACTACGGCCTCTCGATCCGCTTGGGATTCAACGCCAAGCCCTACGTATATGTGCGCACCACCAGCATCCGCAAACCGGTAGTTAAATTCAGTAATCGCGCGCCGTCCTAACGCTTTGCAAAACCGCAAGAAACTCCCGGGGCGTTCGTCGATCTTCGCCGCCAGAATAGCCTCGCGCTCTTCACCCACCTCCGCCCTTTCAGAGATGTGTCGCAGGCGGTCAAAATTGACGTTGGCACCGCTGACAATCGCTACCGCTGATGCGATTCCAGTGGTCCGAGCCAGATAACGTTTCATTCCGGCAATGGCTAATGCGCCCGCCGGTTCAGACACACAGCGCGTATCCTCAAAAACATCTTTTATGGCGGCACAGATTTCGTCGGTATTCACCAACACCACATCGTCGACATAGTGCTTGGCTATCCTGAACGGCGCTGCGCCCACCTGCGCAACACTCACTCCATCCGCAAAAAGATCCAACGTATCGGCAGCGAGGCGTACACGTTTGCCAGCGCGCCGCGCCGCGAATAAACAAGCCGAGCCTTCGGCTTCTACCCCAATAATTTTAGTTTTTGGATGTAAATATTTGACGTAAGCCGCAATGCCCGCGATCAAGCCACCACCACCCACGGGGACGAAAATCGCATCTAAACGCCCCGGATGCTGGTTAACGATCTCCATACCGATGGTGCCCTGACCGGCGATCACATCGACATCATCATAAGGGGCCACATAGACTAGATTTTCAGCAGCGGTCATTTCCGCCGCATGGGCAGACGCCTCGTCATAACTGTCGCCATGCAAAACCACTTTTGCGCCGCGCGCGCGAACCGCGTTGACTTTAATACTCGGGGTGTTGCGGCCCATCACAATCGTCGCTTTAATGCCTAAACATTGAGCGGCCATCGCAACACCTTGGGCATGATTTCCAGCAGAGGCAGTAATGACCCCGCGGCCAAGTTCGTCAGCCGACAACTGGCTGATCTTGTTGTAGGCGCCACGAAGCTTAAAGCTGAATACTGGCTGCAAATCTTCGCGCTTCAGACGCACATCCACACCCAGCCTTTGGCTCAGCGTCGCCGCCCGAGTTAACGGCGTCTCGTCAGCGACTTCGTATACTCGCGAGGACAGAATCTTCTTTACATAGGTCTCTAACATGTCACCATTTTCCTTCTTATCGCCAACGGGAACCAGCCATTAGCGACTTAAAATCGAACATTGCAGATCCTGCGCATCAGCAAAAAATGCGCGTCGCAGCGGCAGCGATCAAAAAAATCGCGCCGCTGCTGTCTAGTACGAGCATCGTTGGGGTCGGTACCGGATCCACAACAAATTGTTTCATCGACCAACTGGCGGCGATCAAACACACCTTTGACGCCGCTGTTTCCTCGAGCCATGCCTCAACAGAACGACTGCAGAATTTAGGCATCAAAGTGCTCGACCTAAACGCCGCACCCAGTTTGGATGTTTATATAGACGGCGCCGATGAGCTGAACGACGCCAAACAGTTAATAAAAGGCGGCGGCGCGGCATTAACCAGAGAAAAAATTGTGGCCAGTGCGGCTGAGCAGTTCATCTGTATCGCCGATGCCAGTAAACGCGTAGCGCAACTAGGCGCTTACCCGCTGCCGGTGGAAATAATACCTATGGCGCGCAGTGTCGTCGCTCGACAATTGGTCGCCCTGGGCGGACGTCCCGAATGGCGTCAAGGCGTGGTAACCGACAACGGCAACTGGATTCTTGATGTACACGATCTGCATATTGCACACCCCGAGGTTATGGAGTCCAGCATTAATGATCTGCCCGGCGTGGTGTGTAATGGCTTATTCGCTCTGGCGCCAGCGGATAGCATTCTCCTAGCCACCCCAAATGAAATTATCGAGATCGAATAACTCGCAACCGCGG
>DEBN01000028.1:0-6106 GCA_002348825.1 Gammaproteobacteria bacterium UBA2955 | reverse complement strand
TCGAACAGTTCCTTTAGTCCGCGCATTAGTTTTATTTCCTCCGCGCTGCGCGAAAAGTCCAAAAAGTCGCGCTTGAGCAACCCAACGCCGTGCTCGGCTGAAATACTGCCACGCCGCTCAGCAACCAGAGAAAAGATGTTAGGGCTCATCGCGTGACCATGATGAAAAAATTCTTCGACGGACATATGGTCAGGGCGCAAAATGTTCAAATGCAAATTGCCGTCACCGATGTGTCCGTACCAGCACACTTCGAAGTCGGGGAAACTATCGGCAACATATTTATCGACGTCGGCCAAAAATTCCGGCACGTCACTGATGCGCACAGACAAGTCGTTTTTATAAGGCGTATAGGGGGCGATCGCCTCGGAGATGCCCTCGCGTAGCTGCCACAATGCCGCGGCTTGAGCCTCGGACTGACTCAACACCCCATCGGTGACCCAACCGGATGCCAGGCAGGCGGCAAACGCCGCCTCAGCTGCGCTATTCGCGGACTGATCAAACTCCACCAAGGCATAGAATGCTTCGGCCTGAGCTAAAGGCGCAGGCAAGCCACGATGCTCGCGGACTTTTTGCAATGCGACGTCAGAAAAAAACTCAAAAGCAGAAAGCGTCAGGCCCGAGTTGAACGTCTGCAGAATCTGTAACAGATCACCGACATTCGGCACCCCCATCACCATCACTACCTGCGGTTCTGGGGCGGCGGTCAGTTGCACATCGATTTCTGCCAACAGACCCAATGTGCCCTCGGCGCCGATCAATAAATGACGGAAGTCATAGCCGGTAGCGTTCTTGACCAAGCCCGCGTTACAGTCCAGTAAAGCTCCGGTACCGGTCACTACTTTCAGGCCGGCAATCCAATCGCGAGTAAGACCGTAGCGAATGACTTTGATTCCACCGGCATTGGTGGACACGTTACCGCCAATCTGGCTAGAACCGGAGGAGGCAAAATCTACGGGATAAAATAACCCCCGCTGCTGAGCAAACTCCTGCAGACTGGCCGTGATGACACCTGGCTGGCAAGTGACGATGCGATCTTGTTGAGAGAAATCCAAAATCTGGTTCATGCGGTCAAATGACACCACCACTTCGCCATTGCTTGCCACAGCGCCGCCTGAGAGGCCGGTTCGACCGCCACTGGGGACCAACTTAACGTTTGCGGAAATGGCGTAGCGGACTAATTCCTGAAGTTGTTCGATGGTGTCCGGAAACACCACCGCGCTGGGTGCCACCTCGAACCCATTGGTCCAATCCTTACCCCAATACTGCAAACTGTCCTCATCGGTGTGGACCTGCTTTTCGCTTAAAATCTCTGACAGCACAAATCACCTCCTGAGATGGGCTTTCCCCGGATTCACCATTCGCACTCGCGATCCAACCAGGCCCATAGGTGTTGTTGAACGGGCTCAATTTCATTGACAAGGTGGTGTCGCGCTTCCGGTATGGTCAAGATGCTGGCGCGTTGGTAGCGACGATTTAAGACCGGCAGATCATGTCGGTAACTCACCGTTTTATCCGCAAAACCCTGAACGATTCTGGCCCGCACTTTACTAGCTGGATAGGTTTCAAACCGGGTAAACCAGTCCACCATGGCTTGCACCCAAGCCACTGGCAAAATCTTCGCTTGGAAAGGATCTCTAGTCAAAAATTCGTTGAACTCTGCGTGCATGTTAGTGCGCATATCCCGCGGTCTGACCGACATCCAGCGTTTTATCACCGCGAAATACCACTGCAATAGCGGCCAGCCGTAAGGACGGACCAATGGCGCTAACAAAACGAATTCCCCAAGCGGCGCTAACTGCTGTTGATGTTCGTATTCCATGAGCACTGCGCCACCCATACTCTGTCCAATCCAATGGCTCGGCTGACACCCGATGATGTCCTGGGTCAAGCGATGGATGCACTCCAAAACATCTACATAGCTCTGGAAGCTGTCGATTGTCGCCGGCTGGCCGGTCGACAGGCCATGCCCAAGGTGATCAAAAATAAGCACGCCAACGCCGCGATCGAGCAAACGCTGGATCAGATGCCCGTACAATCCCGCGTGGTCGTAATAACCATGACAAACCAGTGCCCAGCGGCCGACGTGGCCAATGCTCGGCTGGAAAGTCTGAACGGCAATACGCTCCCCGGCCACGCCAACGATCCCCATTGCGCACTGAGTATCAGCAAAGTTCAAACCATAGAAGTCGAGGTATTCGTCTAACGCCAAACCGTCCGCCCGACTGTATCGTCCATCATCCACGGGATAGCACGCCAACGCGGCCAAAAGATTGGCGTCATTAAATGGACTCTGGCCGCGCCTTTCTATCATCGCCGTGAGATCAGTCCGCGCCTCGTGCCGCTAATACCTCGACCGCGGGCAGTGCCTTGCCCTCGACAAATTCTAAAAACGCGCCGCCTCCAGTGGAAATATAGGAAACGCCCTTAGACACTGCATATTTATCTATGGCCGCCAATGTGTCGCCGCCGCCAGCGATGGAAAAGGCTTCGCTTTGTGCGACTGCCTCGGCAAGAATCCTCGTGCCTTCTCCAAATTGGTCAAATTCAAATACACCCACCGGACCATTCCATAAAATCGTGCTGGCCCGCGACAAATCTTGAGCCCAGCGGCGCGCCGTTGTCGGGCCGATATCTAATATCATTTCATCTGCTGCTACCTGGTCTATCTCGCGAACCCGAGCTACCGCAGACCCTGTGATTTCGTTACTCACGATAACGTCTTCAGGCAGAGGAATCGTGACTTTCTGCATAATACGTTTGGCGGTATCTATTAAATCGGCTTCGTGCAAAGACTTGCCCACTGCGTAGCCTGCCGCGGCAATAAAGGTATTGGCGATTCCACCACCCACTAAAATCTGGTCGGCAATCGCCGCCAACGAATCCAACACCTCAAGCTTAGTGGACACTTTTGCACCGCCAACAATGGCTAACATTGGTGACTTCGGCGCCGATAACGCATCCTGTAACGCGTCGAGTTCTGCTTGTAACAACAAACCCGCGCAGGCTATCGGAGCAAATTTCGCTATGCCATGCGTCGACGCATGAGCACGATGGGCGGTGCCAAACGCGTCCATGACAAAAACATCGCAATGGCTGGCTAACTGCTCAGCTAGATTGTCGGCGTTAGCTTTCTCGCCCGGGAAAAAGCGAATGTTTTCGAGTAAAGCCAGGCCTTGGTTTTTTCCACAGTCCTCAATGCTATGAACCAAAGGCACATCGATCTGCAGCAATTCAGCCAAACGATTCGCTACCGGCTGTAGAGAAAATTCAGCCTCCACCTGACCTTCGGTGGGACGACCCAAATGCGACATAAGCGTTACGCTGGCCGCTCGCTCCATCGCATATTTTATAGTTGGCAATGAGGCCACAATGCGGGCATCACTCGTTACCACGCCGTCTTTAACCGGCACATTAAGATCGGCACGTATAAAAACGCGTTTCTCCGCGAGGTCCATCCCAGTCATTGAGAGAATTGTAGATGCTTGCATGGTCTCTATGGCATTCAACCTGTACTGTAGAAATTAATCCTCACCCCACCACAACTTGCCGGGTAGCCTGCACCACAGCATCCACTGTGATTCCACACGCTTCCAGCGCCTGATCCCCCGGCGCCGACAAGCCGTATCGATCGATACCGACCACCGCGCCATCCAGCCCCACAAACTTGTACCAAAGGTCTGGGTGCGCAGCCTCCACAGCCACCCGCGCTCGAACCGATGGCGGCAGCACCTGACATTGATAGTCAGGATCTTGCGCACTGAACACCTCGACGCAGGGCATTGACACTACCCGCACAAGAAGACCCTCCGCAGCCAGTTTATGAGCGGCAGCGACGGCGATTTCCACCTCTGAACCTGTGGCAATGATTACCGCTTGGGGTTCTCCCGCGCAGTCGAGCAAGGTATAGCCGCCGCGTTGGATATTGTTGAACGTTTGCTCGTCCCGAGGCTGGGCTTGAGTCTTTTGCCGGGTGAAAATGAGCGCGGTCGGAGCGGTCCGGCTGCCCACGGCGCTCTTCCAAGCCACGGCAGACTCGACGGTGTCGCAGGGTCGCCAGGTGAATAGATTCGGCGTGCTGCGCAAATTACTTAGCTGTTCTATAGGCTGATGAGTAGGCCCATCTTCCCCTACCGCGACCGAGTCGTGGGTGTACACAAAAATGTTTGGCGTGCGCATCAGCGCAGCCAAACGCACAGCATTGCGCGCGTACTCCATGAATATCAGGAAGGTGCCGGTAAAAGGTCTGTAGCCACCGTGTAAGTGTATGCCATTGCTGATTGCCGTCATCGCAAACTCGCGCACCCCGTAACTCATGTGTTGATCTTCAGCGGCGCCATTCCAGCGAGTATTGTTTGATCCAGTTAGATCCGCAGAACCTCCAAACAACTCCGGCACACCCTCAGCAATCGCGCCGATGCATCGTTGCGATGCTTTGCGTGTTTCCAGATTTGTCAAAGTCTGTTGCTCTTCGGCGGCCAAGGCATCAATAGGGGCCGTCCAATCCTTCGGCAATTCACCAGCCATGCGCCGCGTGAACTCCGCTGCCTCAGCCGGCTGCGCCGCCGCAAAGCGGTCATAGTCCTGCTGCCAACTTTGCTGGCTTGCTCGACCACGTTGGGTCTGATTCCAGGCGTCATAGCAATCCGCTGGAATTTCCCAAGCTGGTAGCGACCATCCTAACGCCTCGCGAGTAGCGGCGATTTCATCCTCGCCTAATGCTGCCCCATGAACTCCAGCTGTACCCTGTTTATTCGGCGCGCCGAAACCAATGGTCGTGCGACAACACACTAACGTCGGCCGACCGTCCGTTTCGACAGCGTTGTGCAACGCCTCAGAAATTTCGTCTGCATCGTGACCATCGACATTGCGGATGACCCGCCAGCCATAGGCTTCGAAGCGCGCAGGCACGTCTTCGCTGAACCATTCATCCACAGCGCCGTCGATGGAAATACCGTTGTCATCGTAGAGACAGATCAATTTGCCGAGTCCTAAGGTTCCCGCCAGCGAAGCCGCTTCATGGGAAATGCCCTCCATCAAACAGCCATCGCCCACAATGACCCAGGTCCGATGATCCACAATAATGGCATCCGGCCGATTAAACTCACTGGCAAGTTTCTGCTCTGCTAGGGCCATACCAACCGCAGTTGCGAAACCCTGGCCGAGCGGACCTGTGGTGGTCTCAACACCTGGGCACTCGCCAAATTCCGGATGCCCTGCGGTTTTTGCATGCAACTGCCGAAAGTCTTTGAGATCCTGCAAGCTGACGTCATAGCCCGTCAGATGCAGTAACGCGTAGAGCAGCATTGAGGCATGACCATTTGAGAGCACAAAGCGGTCTCTGTTGATCCATGCTGGATCAACCGGGTTATGTTTGAGGAAGTCCCGCCATAGCACTTCGGCGACATCAGCAAGGCCCATAGGGGCTCCGGGATGCCCGGACTGCGCGGCCTGCACGGCGTCCATGGCCAACACGCGCACCGCATTGGCAAGTTCAAATCTGGATGGCATTAGAGCTCCTGAGCAACTGCTTTCGCATTGTCGAGCTTTGTTCGCATGCACGCAATTGTTTCATGCAAAACTTGAGCAACGCGCTGCTGTGAGGCTATTCAAAGGCTTTAAACATGACGTAATATTCGCGCCTTCTAGGTGATTGCATTCTGCATCGAACACTAATTTTTCCTATACGAGTTTGAATTATGGCTGACAATACTCTCTTTACTTCTGAATCCGTCTCCGAAGGCCACCCTGACAAAGTCGCCGATCAGGTATCGGACGCGGTGCTCGATGCTATGCTCGCTCAAGACACAGAGTCCCGGGTTGCCTGCGAGACCCTGATCAAAACCGGAATCATCGTTGTCGCGGGCGAAGTCCGTAGTAATGCCCAAGTCGACATCGACAAGCTCGTGCGTCAGGTGGTTGCCGACATCGGTTACAACAACCCCGACGTCGGTTTCGATCCAGAGTCCTGTACGGTCGTTAACGCTTTGGGCCAACAATCATCCGATATCGCCATGGGCGTAGACGAAACCAGCGAGCATGAACAAGGCGCTGGAGACCAAGGTTTGATGTTCGGTTACGCCACGGACGAAACCGATGTATTAATGCC
>DEBN01000030.1:13252-20139 GCA_002348825.1 Gammaproteobacteria bacterium UBA2955 | reverse complement strand
CGAAGATATCCCGGCAGGCACTGCGGGGTTCTTTAAGGCTGTTACGGCTTTGGCTGGAAATGCGTCTACCGCGAACCAGATGGCCGATGGCACCATCGACAGTATGTTAACGGTGGATTTGCAGTACAACTACAGCTTCGGCGAAGTCGGATTCTTGAACGATTCAAACGTTACTGTAGGCCTTCAGAACATCTTTGACGAAGTGCCACCGGTTGTCTCGTACGTAACCGCGTATGATCCGACCTTGCATGACGGGCGTGGACGTCTATTTTTCTTAAGGGTGGGTGGTTCGCTCTAAAGAAAATTTGCAACAAAGCCCCCTCCACAGCGGAGGGGGCTTTTTTTTGCCAATAGTAAGGTGCAGGGTAGCATTTAGACTCGGCTGAAAGCCCTATTTGTCACCACTGTGCCTGATACGTTAGGTTATCGTGGTGCTCAGGCAAGCTTGCCGAAGCTGGAAAATCCAAGAATTGGCTAGGTAATATGATGAAGCGTGACTTTTTTCTAATCCTCACAATACTTTTGCTCAGCACTAAGATCCACGCAGACCAAACCTCTGTTTGTTCTCAAATAGCTGATAAAACTGACCGTCTAGAGTGCTTTGATCGTGCGTTTCCAAAACAGAACGCGGTGGTACCGAATGTTGAGTCTAAAGTGATCGCGTCTCCTTCGGCCGTCGAATCCGCAGATAAAGCGCCGAAGTCCGACACAGAAATGGCAGCTCAAATGAAATCAGTGCCACAAGCGGATAAGAACCCGAACAAAAATAAGAGATCGCTTGGCGGCCTTTTTGATTGGAAAAGCGAGACTGCGGTCGAATCAGAAATCGCTGCGATTCGCACCGGGTCCAAGCAAAGAATGGTATTTCGACTAGCAAACGGTCAAATCTGGATGCAGTCGACACCTAGATCGCTCCCGTTTAAGGAAGGTGACAGAGTCACGATTAAAAGTGGAACAATCGGAGGTTACATCATGCGTTCGGCAAGTGGGACCAGTTCAAGAGTCACTCTTATCGAGGGGTAAAAGCCTAGTTAGCGAGAGCGGCGGTGTATTAGAGCCGCCAGTTTGCACGGGTTTATGAGATGCCGAAGGGTACAGGTTCGCTCAAATTACTGTTAGCAGATGTTATTTTTGGCTTTTTGATTGCGCCAGCCGGTATAAAAGACCAAGTTGGTGACGGCGTTCTGCAACGCCGGCTCCAGATCGTGTCGCCTTCGGAACTATGAAGTTTTTATTGGTTCGGCTCCAACTTGATCTTGAGAGCCGCGTTAGCTTCGATTTTTCGTTTGGAAAACAACAGGGGTAGATCGTAGTCGTCGGCCCAGTTCTCCAGGAGGTTATCGTAAAACTTCGATCTTGGGTCGCCCGATTGCCCTGGTGCGTTTGTCATTCGAGCCGCGTCCCAGTTACCGACATCAACGACGATACGAAAAGAGGCGCCGCTGCGCACTACAAAGTCGTCGCCGCTAAAGCCGGTGTTATTGGTTGTATTACTGCTACCGCCGCGTCCGTAGCCATCCATAATTAAGGTCTTTGCGATATCTTCAGAGGCTAGGTTGAAAAGTGGATGCTGAAATTCTGTTCTGTGCAGATCGCCCCAGCGCCAGTCTCTTGGGTTGCTACCCAGCAGTTGCTGTGTTTCTGAGAACGCTCCAGGTAACGTCGCATAGGCGCGATGTTTACCATCGTTGGTGTCTAGAAGCGTAAGCGTGGTAAGGGTATCGAGACTCGGTGAGTTTTCGGTATTGGCGTTTTTGGTGATTAAGCCCATCAGAGCCGGTTCTAAATGGCGGTGATACCAGACATTCCATAGCGCTGCAGCGGCTGAATCTCGGTCTAAGACGGCGTTCCATTCCAAAAGCATGGGCCCGGCCTCGGGCACTTTTGCGCCAAGCTCCGGTAACCGCGACAACACCTCTCTGGCAAAAATCGAGTGATAGTCGCGCTGTAAATCGGTGGAGTCTTGTAGGGTGTGTTGGTCTTGTCTTTCTAAAACCTCCCACAGTCGCTTGTATCGCCACGGCGCAGACCATTCGAAGCCGACTCGGTATCGATCGATCGGGTAGTCGTCGGGCAGGCTCATGGCATTTGCAGTACCGCTAAAGCCCCGTTTTGGATTGTATTCCTCAGGCAGCACATCCATGTCGAAGTAGCCGTCCCATTCATAGGTACCGTCACCGGGGACCGGCAGTAGACCGTCCCAGTTATCCCTTTTAGGGAATCGCCCGGCGGGTTTGTAGCCAATGTTACCGTCGACGTCGGCATAGACTTGGTTTTCGGAGGGCGCGCCCCACCTGTTCAAAGCGCCCACGAAGGTTCGAAAATTTTGTGCGCGCATGTATTCGATGCTGCCAAAATAGGGGGCCATGCCCGGTTCCAACCATGCTGCGCGCACCGCAAACAAATGTGTCTCAGTCGCTGCGACTACAGGGCCGTGGCGGGTGAACGGCAGCTCTACTGTTTGAGCACCGGCGCCACTTACATCAACGATCTCTTGTATTGTGCGCAGCGGTTCTTGCCGTCCCTTATAGAGGTAGCCTGAACCTTTGCGCTGATAAACGTACAAATCCTCTTGGTCTATCGGGAAGATGGTCAAACCAAACGCGATTCGTTCGTTGTGGCCAATTGAAATGCCCGGTAGTGCAGGTTCTCCGGCGCCGATAACGTTGATACCCGGGGCATTGAGGTGAGCGATGTAACGCAGTGAGGGTACTGCGTGGCCGCGATGTGGATCATCTGCCAGGATCGGTCGCCCGGTAGCGGTTCGTTTACCACTGACGACCCAGTTGTTGCTGCCTACATCGCCACGGTAGCTGTGGTGGGCGGCGGCGGCGATGGCGTCTTGATTATTAGAACTCCCCCCCATCGCGGCAGCGAAGTCCACTGGACTTTTTGCAAGGAAATACTGATCCAATACGTTATCGGGAATTGCACAGGGATCTAATCCATCGGGGAGTTCTGTGACCCAGCCTGGCTCCAGTACTTTCCATTTTGCGGCGAGGTCTAATTGCCCCTGGCAAGCGAGCCGTGCACGCCAAACTTCGGAGGCTACGTTGCGCCATAGTCCGTTGCTGCGAATTCGAACGACATCCTCGGGCGCCCATTTTGCCGGTGCGTATCCGAGCAAGCCGAATTCCGGAGGCAGCAGGTGAGCGTGCTCTGCCGTGAGATCGATATAGGCGTTGATGCCGGCAGTAAACGCCTCGGTGATCTTTTTGGCATCGTTACCATATGCCAGCCATTCGCTGTACATATTGCCCCGATATAAAAACAGTCGAGCGGCTTTGTCCTGATCAAGGTAGGCGGGGCCCAGAACCGCTGATAAACGACCGAGCCCGCGCCTGCGCCACGTATCGATCTGCCAAAGTCGATCTCGGGCCGCGTTAAAGCCCTGAACAAAAAAAGCGTCGTAGTGATCGTTGGCGTAGATGTGTGGCACGCCCCATCGGTCGACGATAATTTCTGCTGGCTGCTTCAGTCCCGCCACCGTGTAGCTAGCGTCCTGATCAATTTTTGAGGTCTCTGCAAAGCCGTATGTGCCGAACAGCAGTGAAATAACAAGAGTGGCGATTCGCATAGCTGTGCTCCCTGATGCCTGTTACGGGTCCGTTTGACGCCGGCCATGGACCTGCGACAAATTCTAGTGCAAAAAAAACCCCGCATTGCGGGGTTTTTTCGATCTAGGAGAAATTGACATTAATCCCAGGTCAAAGCACCACCGGTCTGATAATCGGTGACGCGGGTTTCAAAGAAATTCTTTTCCTTTTTCAGATCCATAATTTCAGACATCCATGGGAATGGATTCTTGGCACCGGGAAATTGCTCTGCAAGGCCGATTTGCGCTAATCGACGATTAGCAATGAACTGCAGGTATTCTTCCATCATATTGGCGTTCATGCCTAGAACACCTCGAGGCATGGTATCGCGCGCGTAGGCGATTTCCAGCTGTGTGCCTTCCAAAATCATGTCTCGGGCCCACTCTTGAGTTTCCGCTTGCCAGAGGTGCGGATTTTCGAGTTTTATCTGATTGATGACATCAATACCAAAATTCACGTGCATCGACTCATCGCGTAAGATGTACTGAAACTGCTCGGAGGTCCCCGTCATTTTATTGCGGCGTCCCATAGAGAGGATCTGCGTGAATCCACAGTAGAAGAACACGCCCTCGAGCACGCAGTAGTAGGCGATAAGATTTTTCAGCAGCGCCTGGTCGGTTTCTACAGTACCGGTTTGGAAGAACGGGTCGCTTATTTCTTGGGTATATTTGAGCGCCCACGAGGCCTTTTGTGCCACGCAAGGCACCTCGTGGTACATATTAAAGATTTCACCTTCATCCATGCCCAACGACTCAATGCAGTATTGGTAGGCATGGGTGTGAATTGCTTCTTCAAACGCTTGGCGCAATAGATATTGCCGACACTCTGGGTTGGTGATGAGCCTGTACAATGCGAGTACCAGGTTATTCGCGACTAACGAATCCGCCGTCGAAAAGAATCCCAGGCTACGTTTAACAATGGTCCGCTCGTCGTCGCTCAAGCCATCTTCAGATTTCCATAATGCGATGTCTGCGGTCATGTTTACCTCTTGTGGCATCCAGTGATTCGCACATCCGTCTAGGTATTTTTGCCATGCCCACTCGTATTTAAATGGCACTAATTGGTTTAAATCAGCCCTGCAGTTGATCATTGCTTTCTGATCAACAGTGACGCGCTCGCGGTTTTCAGTAGCACTAAAAACCTCATCTAAGGCTTGCTCTGTCTGTGTCTCTGAAGCCTCTGGTGACGACGCCTGCGGGGTGGCGGGAGCAGCAGCCGGCGCAGTTGGCGCTTCTGCTTGCGCCTCGGGCTCAGGTTGCGCCTTAGTTTCTACATTCTCCAGCTTCTGTAGTGTCGCGTCATTGACTACAGCTGATTCTTCAGCGTTTTTGTCGTAATCATCCCAACTCAGCATGAGTTAACTCCTAAACAATGTTATTGGCAGGCCTCACAATCCGGATCATCCAGAGAGCAAGCCATAGGTACGGGTGCAGCATCGCCTAGTTCTAGGTCAGTGCTGGCGACCGGCTCAACAGCCGGAGGGGTAGGCTCTAGCGTGGCCGCCTCGGCAGCTGCGCCATTTGCTGCAGTTTGCGAAGAAACCGCATTTAGCGTGCCGCGATCCAGCGTGGACTTCTCCGCGCTGGTGGCGCTCAGCGCACGCAGGTAATAGGTTGTTTTCAGGCCTCTTAACCATGCCATACGGTAGGTGATATCGAGTTTTTTGCCCGATGCGCCAGCGATGTAAAGATTCAGCGACTGTGCTTGGTCAATCCATTTTTGTCGACGGCTGGCCGCGTCAACCAGCCAGCGCGGTTCGACCTCAAATGCGGTTGCATACTTTTGCTTAAGTTCTAAAGGAATCCGCTCAATGGCCTGCATGCTACCGTCGTAGTATTTTAGGTCGTTGACCATAACCTTATCCCAAAGGCCGAGGTCCTTTAGATCTCTCACCATGTAAGGGTTAACGACGGTAAATTCACCTGATAGGTTCGATTTGACGTAAAGGTTTTGGTATGTCGGTTCGATAGATTGGGACACGCCCGTAATGTTGGCAATGGTCGCGGTCGGCGCAATGGCCATAACGTTAGAATTGCGCATGCCGTTAATTTGAACTTTGCTGCGCAAGGCACTCCAGTCCAACGTGCTGGACATGTCCACTTCTAAAAAGTCATCGCCGCGTTCGGTTTGCAGCAATTTCAGCGAGTCGATAGGCAAAATGCCTCGGCTCCACAAAGAGCCGGAAAAGCTCGCATACGCACCGCGCTCTTGGGCCAAATTGCATGAGGCATCAATAGCGTAGTAACTGATTGCTTCCATCGAGGTGTCGGCAAATTCTACTGCAGCGTCGGAGCCATAAGCCAAACCCAACTTGTACAGGGCGTCCTGAAAACCCATAAGCCCCAAGCCCACCGGTCGGTGACGCATGTTCGATGTGCGCGCCTGTTCAACCGAGTAGTAGTTAATGTCGATGACATTATCGAGCATGCGTACAGCTGTCCGCGTGGTTTGCTCCAGTTTGTGCAGATTCAGTTCGCCGTTCTCAATGTGTTGCAACAGGTTGATTGAACCCAGATTGCATACAGCGATTTCCTCGGCGGAGGTGTTCAGTGTGATCTCAGTACACAGGTTAGAGGAGTGCACCACTCCAGTGTGTTGCTGAGGCGAACGTACGTTGCAGGTGTCTTTAAAGGTGATCCATGGGTGGCCTGTTTCAAACAGCATGGACAGCATCTTGCGCCATAAGTCAGCCGCTTTAATGCGCTTGAATAGTTTCAGTTCGCCATTGCGCGTTTGTTCTTCATACGCCAGATAGCGTTGTTCGAACGCGCGGCCGTAAAGATCATGTAAATCTGGAGCGTCTGCTGGTGACAGTAGCGTCCAATCTCCGTCCTCAGCGACTCGCTTCATGAACAGGTCTGGAATCCAGTTCGCTGTATTCATGTCATGGGTACGGCGGCGATCATCACCAGTGTTCTTGCGTAGTTCGAGGAATTCTTCAATGTCTAAGTGCCAGGATTCTAGATAGGCACATACTGCACCTTTGCGCTTACCACCTTGATTAACCGCAACAGCAGTGTCGTTGACGACTTTCAGGAAAGGTACAACACCCTGGGATTTACCATTGGTGCCCTTGATATATGTGCCCAAGGCGCGCACTGGGGTCCAGTCGTTACCCAGACCACCTGCCCACTTGGACAGCATCGCATTGTCCTGAATCGCTCCATAAATGCCATGCAAGTCGTCGGGCACTGTGGTTAAGAAGCAAGACGATAATTGAGGCCGCAAGGTGCCCGAGTTAAATAACGTTGGCGTTGAACTCATGTAGTCGAAGGAACTGAGTAGGTTGTA
>DEBN01000030.1:3405-12850 GCA_002348825.1 Gammaproteobacteria bacterium UBA2955 | reverse complement strand
ACTTGGGGAAGTTCAATGCGGATGTCTTCTGAGTGGATAAAGTAGCGATCATATAAGGTTTGCAGGCCCAAGTAGGTAAATAAATGGTCGCGCTCAGGCAGCAGCGCCGCGCCAAGGCGTTCTAGGTCGAAGTCGGCGAGTTGTGGCGCCAGTAACTCAAGCTCAATGCCGCGTTTGATAAATTGTTTTAGCGCTTGGGGGTACACCGTTGTCATTTGCGCTTGGGTTGCGCTTTGCTGACCGCCATTGCCGTCTACGTCAAGAAACGTCAGGGCCTCTGTGCGCAGTTCGTCCAGTAATAGCCTAGCGCTAACATAGGTATAGTTCGGTTCTTCCTCGACTAGGGTTCGCGCGGTGATCAGCACCGAGGTAGCAACGTCCATTGCCGAGATACCGTCGTACATGTTGTTTAAAGACTCATTGATGATGCGTTCTGCATCGACGTCACTTAAGCCCTCGCAGGCCTCGGTGACAATGGTACGAATCCGCGCCACGTCCAAGGGCGCTTTGCTGCCATCATTGAGTACCACTGAAATACTCGAGAATTTTTCATCGGTTGGCACCGCAGGTGCTACAGCTCCACGCTCCTGCGCCCGTTGCTCTCGATATAACACATAAGACCGAGCGACTTTGTGTTCTCCAGAGCGCATCAAAGCCAGTTCTACTTGGTCTTGAATTTCTTCAATATGCAGCGTGCCGCCAGAGGGCAGCCGTCGCTTGAAGGTGCTGGTCATTTGCTCAGCAAGACTGGTTACCAGTTCGCGTATCCGTGGAGATGCTGCTGCGGTGCCACCCTCAACGGCTAAAAATGCCTTGGTCATGGCGACTGCTATTTTGTCTTGAGTGTATGGAACGACGGTGCCATTACGTTTGATGATCTTGAGCTGGCCGGGTGCGGTAGCGGTCAGTGACGGCGACAACGGCGGTGTCTCTATTTGTTGATCTTGAGTTGCTGATTGGGGTGCTGAGCCGCTCTGCGTTTCCATTTGCATCGGTATAAATTCTCCCTCTACGGTGCTTACGGTGCTGGACCGTTCACACATTCCCTTACTTTGGTTGTGTACTTTTTAGGTGTTTTGTCTTTTGTTCGTCATTTTTGGACTGAATTTGCTTTCCTGCTTTCTATAGCTGCTGTCTGTCTCTGATAATTCGCCGTCAGTCTTTTTCTGTCGCGTTTGTTCGTTGTTTTTGACCCTAACTTTCGTCTTTTAACGGGTAAAAACTGTGTTGTTAGGGCACTAAGATTGACTCAGATGTGTCGAGTTTTCGATACCGCGTTAGCAACCTTCAATTCTACTTGTGGCGCAGTTAAACGCTGCCGGCCTGACCGCGGCGACAACTAATTTTGACTTAGTCAAAGTTTTAAAACCCTACATGTAGGGTTTTCGCGAGCAGGAGACACAACATAATGGGATATCGTTTTCTTTGCAAGAGAAAGTCTGTGGATAACCTGTTTACAGCTTCGGATAAGTTTGTGAGTAACATATGAGTAAGCAGAAAAAAACCGCAGGGGCCTTTTCGCGCTGTTTTTTTTAACCCTTTCCGGCGAATTAAACTGCTTTAGACCCTTTGCGGACAATCCATTAGCATTACCTGCGCGACACACTGTCGATTGCAGAAGGGGACTTTTTTTTGAATTACATCATGGCTCTTGATCAGGGCACGTCCAGTAGCCGCGCGATAATTTACGATGTAACTGGCCAGATCATTACGATCGCCCAAACGGACATCGAACTTTTTTTGCCGGCCGATGGATGGGTCGAACAAGATCCAGAACAGCTTTGGCACTCTATTCTGACCGTCGGTCGTCAAGCGATTGCTCAGTCCGGTTTGGCGGCTGATGCCATTAAGGCGATAGGCATCACTAACCAGCGCGAGACGACATTACTGTGGGAGCGCGCCAGTGGTAAATGCGTGCATAACGCCTTGGTCTGGCAGGACCGCCGGAGCGCGGCGCGGTGTCAGCTGATGGAGGACGATACGCTCGCGGACGGGCGCAGAGTTGCGGAAGCGATAAGCGACATTACAGGTTTGATCATTGACCCCTATTTTTCGAGCACAAAACTCGCCTGGCTGCTGGACAATGTTGCCGATGCTCGTCGGGCCGCTCAAGACGGTCAACTGTGTTTTGGCACGGTTGACAGTTTCTTGCTGTGGAAACTTAGCAAAGGTCGAACTCATGTAACGGATGCAACCAACGCCAGCAGAACGCAGTTGTTTGATATCAACGAGCAGTCGTGGAGTCAGGAGCTGCTGGACTATTTTGATATCCCGCAGGCGTTGCTCCCTCGAGTCCTGGACAGTGCGGCAGATTTTGCCGTAGCTGACGCGGAGTGGTTTGGTGCGCCGATTCCTATAACGGGCGTTGCGGGCGACCAGCAGGCTGCGCTGATTGGTCAGGCCTGCTTTACTCCAGGGATGTCAAAGAGTACCTATGGCACAGGCTGTTTTGCGATGACCAACACGGGTAGCGAGCGGTCTCACTCGCAACAGCGATTGCTCACTACCGTTGCATATCGAATTTCGGGGCAGACCTGCTACGCCCTCGAGGGCAGTATTTTTGTTGCGGGTCAAGCGGTTAAATGGCTGCGCGACCAGCTCAACTTAATTGATGATGTAAGCGAAACACAAAGCGCCTTTGAGCGTTGTCAGGGCGACAGTCAGGGCGTATTTGTAGTACCAGCCTTCACTGGGTTAGGTGCGCCCTATTGGCAACCCGATGCTCGCGGATTGATTACTGGCTTGACGTTAGACAGCAGTCGCGATCACGTTATCACGGCCACCCTGCAAAGCGTGGCGCTGCAAACGACTGAATTAATGCGCGCTATGGCCAATGACGGCGCGGCAGTGAAAACCCTAAGAATAGATGGCGGCATGGTGGTTAACGACGCTTTGTGTCAATTCTTAGCTGATATTTTGGACATCGAGGTCCAACGACCTAAGGATGTCGAAACCACCGCCAAAGGCGCGGCGTTATTGGCGGCCCTGGGTTGTGGTGAGCTGACGGACCTGCATGATGCGGCCAGCATTTGGCATCTTGATCAAACCTTCACTGCGCGAATGCCAGCGGCGCGTAGGCAACAACTGCTCGAGGGCTACGCGCAAGCTGTGGCGCAAGTGCTGGCGGGCTAGCCTGCTGTTGCGCTAGAACGGTGGTTGCCGAGCAGCAGAAACTCGACCAAGGCTTTTTGGCTGTGCAGGCGATTACCGGCTTCCTGCCAAACCACAGATCGCGGATCGTCGAGTAGAGTGGCGCTGACCTCTTCGCCGCGGTGGGCGGGCAGACAGTGCATAAACAGAACGTCGGGCTTGGCTTGGTCCAACAGCTGTTCATTAACTTGGTAGGGTTCAAAGGTGCTGCGCCGTTTGCTCTCTTGCCCCTCGTGACCCATCGATGACCAAACGTCGGTAACGACGAGGTCAGCTTCAGCCACGGCTTCGCGTGCTGTCGCCACTCTTTGCGCATTGTGGCCGTTAGCGAGAATGTCGGTGTTAGGCTGATGGGCGTCTGGGCACGCAATACGCAGCTCGAAGTCCCACTGTGTGGACGCGTTAATGTAGGAGTGGCACATGTTGTAGCCGTCGCCAAGAAAGGCGACGGTTTTGCCTTTTATTGGGCCGCGCAATTCTTCGAACGTTTGCACATCGGCAAGCAGCTGACAGGGATGCAGTAGAGAACTCATGGCGTTGATGACGGGAATGCTGGCGTGGTCGGCGAGCCGTTGCATATCATCCTGCTCGAGTGTCCGTATCATCACGATGTCGACCATTTCCGACAGTACGCGAGCCAGATCTTCTATAGGCTCGCCGCGGCCCATTTGGCTGTCTTTGCTGCTTAAGAACACGGCGTGTGCCCCCATTTGAGCCAGGCCCGCCTCAAACGCTAGCCGCGTACGGGTGCTGTTTAGCTGCATGATGACGGCAGCGGTGCGTCCAATCAGCGGTTGATACACCTCGCCGCGCTCATGCATCTTGCGATATGCCTTGGCACGCTCAAGCAGGTCGTGGAGCTCTGCTTGGGTAAAATCCAATAAAGATAAAAAATCCCGCTTTGACATAGTCACAGGCCCTCGAGTGTGGAAATGGGAAGCTAGCGGTTGAGCAGTTGGGTGAGCTTACTCACCAGTTCGTCGGCTTCTTGATTGCTCAAGTTCAGGGGTGGCAGCAAGCGCACGATATTGCCCTGAGTGACGTTGATCAGCAGGCCCTGATGCAACGCGTCGGCCACTAGATTCGGCGCGTCGTTATAGAGTTCCACAGCAATCATCATGCCCATACCGCGCACCTCTTTCACGGCGTTATTGCCCGCTAGCGCGGTTCGCAAAGTCTCGACGATACGTCGGCCTTGGGTCTCCGCATGCGCGCAAATTCCATCCTCCTCGATGACGTCCAAAACCGCGTGAGCGGCTGCGCAGGCCAACGGGTTGCCACCAAAAGTAGAACCATGATTGCCCGGCACAAACAGCTCGGCCGCTTCGCCGCGCGCGAGGCAGACGCCAATGGGAACACCATTGCCCAAGCCTTTCGCTGTCGTCACCACGTCAGGTAGGCAGTCGCTGTGTTGATACGCGAAGTATCTGCCGGTTCTAGCGTTGCCGGTTTGGACTTCGTCCAACATCAGCAGCCACTGATGCCGATCGCAAATTTCGCGTAGAGCGGTCAGATAGGAACTGTCGGGAATGTGTATGCCGCCCTCGCCTAAAATGGGCTCCACCAGCATCGCAACCACCCCCGGATTATTGTCAGCGATGGCTTGGATCGCATCGATGTCGTTAAACGGCGCGCGAACGAAGCCCCCGAGTAATGGTTCGAAGCCGGCCTGCACTTTACGACTACCGGATGCCGTTAGTGTAGCCATAGTGCGCCCGTGAAAGCTGCCATCTACCACGACCACAGAGGGAGTATGGTTACCAGCACGATTTCCCTTCAATCGCGCCAATTTAATGGCCGCTTCATTGGCCTCGGCGCCCGAGTTGCAGAAGAACGCGTTGTCCATGCCCGACAAGGTGCAGAGTCGTTCGGCCAATCGGGTTTGGTGCGGAATGTCGTAGAGATTGGAGGTGTGCAGTAAGGTCTGGCCTTGGTCGCTGAGCGCGCGCGCGACTTTGGGGTGTGCATGGCCAAGGCCGCACACAGCTATGCCGGTCAATGCGTCTAAGTATTGATTGCCTTCATCATCTTGCAGATAAGCGCCGCTGCCTTTTACGAAGGAAACAGGAAGACGCCCATAGGTGTTCATTACGTTACTCATGGCCATATACAAGAAGTGCGATTTACGCGGGTATTAAAACGACAACAGGCCGCTTACGCCGCCTGTCCAGAGTCAGAACACTACTAAAGCAATTGTTAATCTTCAAGTCAGGTTAAGCGGCGCCTAACCCTGTAAGGCATGACCTAAACGCTCGAGACCTTGATCGAGCATCATTTCAGGGCAAGCGAAATTAAAACGTATGTAGTCCGGGTGACCGAACTGCGCTCCGTCGGAAATGCCCAAACCGTGGGATTCGAAATGTGCTTGGACGTCGTTTAAGCCTAGATCAGCAATGTTAATCCAGGCGAGATATGTGGCCTCAACCGTTGTCATGCGTGAGCCTACCAGTGCTTGTAATTTCGCGGCGTTAGACCGTAGCTGTCGCAATAAGCCTTGGAGCCAGTTGCTTTTGTCGTTAAACGCGGCCTCGGAGGCGACGAAATTTAGCGGACCGATACCTGACACTAAGCCCGCTTCTTGAGCCTGAAACTGCTCGCGTAGGTTGGCGTCTGGTATCACAGCCGCTGCGCAGCCCAGACCCGGGATGTTGTAGGTTTTGGTGGCAGCGAACAGACTTATTGTGCGGTTGGCAATGTCGGGCTGCCATTGAGCAATGGGCAGATGTTCGGACTCCTTGGCTAAAATGATGTTGCAGTGGATCTCATCGCTGACCAAGATGAGGTCATTGCGATCTATAAAGTCGGCGAGTGCTGCGAGTTCAGTATGAGTATAAGCCCGTCCGGTGGGGTTCTGCGGGTTGGCGATCATGACCATCTTGACCCCGCCAATCTGGCTTTGCATTCGCTCAAGATCCATTCGCCAAACACCCCCGTCAAGAATCAATGGCACCCGCACATCTCGACGTTGCGCGTTGTCGGCTATTTCTAGAAAGGGGTAATAAACGGGGGTTGGAATCAGGAGCCGCTGCTCGGCGGTCAGGCAACGTGCCGCCATATTCATACCGGGCACCACCCCAGGCAGCCAAACTATCCATTCTGCCGGGATGCTCCAACCGTAGTGATGGCGCAGCCAATCCTGAAATGCCTCGGTGATCGTAGCGGGCGGGCGGGTGTAGCCGATGATCGGATGCTCGAGCCTCTCGCGTAACGCATTGCGGATAAAATCCGGAGCTGCAAAGTCCATGTCAGCAATCCAGAAGGGCAAAATATCTCTCCCGGCGTACTTTTCCCACTTGGTGCTGTGGCTGTTTCGACGATCGATCAGTTGGTCAAAGTCACTCATGGTCCAATAGCGTCAAGGTAGGGGACGCACTGGATATTATCACAGCGATCGCTATGACTATGCCCGTTGGCGGCGACAGGGTAGACTTTTAGGATGTAAAGTGAAGGATTGTGCCTTAACAGCATAGGAACGACTCATGTCTGAAGAAGTCATTGACACCATCAAGCAACAGATTTCGGAGAATCCGATCATTCTGTATATGAAGGGTTCGCCCCAAGCGCCTCAATGCGGATTTTCTGCGCAGACGGTGCAGTGTATGGTCGCGTGCGGGCAACGTTTTGCCTACGTCGATATCCTCAGTAACCCGGAAATACGCGCCACGATGCCCAGCTTTGCAGAATGGCCAACGTTTCCGCAGCTCTGGGTAGAGGGCGAACTCGTGGGCGGCTGCGACATCATTACAGAGATGTTTGAATCCGGAGAGCTCGAAACGTTGCTGACGGACACCGCGGCAAAGCACGAAGCGCCAGAGTAGGCGCTGTCGTCCGAGTCTCAATAGCGGTAAAAAGCTGGCGCTTTGCTGCTTTCATTCCAGCAGGTGACACCGGACGCGGCCTGACCAACTCGATGCTTGTGGGGCAGGCTAGCACGTGGAGCGCTGACTTTTCGCGAATGCAGTCCCCCGCCGCGGTATCAGTAATCCACCGAGCTTGCTGAATCCAGCCAAGCTGTCTGAAAATCCCAAGTATTAACAATGTGGCAGAACAGCTCTGCAGTTCTGTCTGCGTCATAGGCAGCTCCGTGGGCCCGCGCCTCGCTGAACTCGATATCGGCGCGCCGACAGGCCTCCCGCAGTACTGTGTGGCCATAGGCCAGGGCGCCGAGGGTCGCGGTGTCCAACGCAGTAAACGGATGAAACGGATTGCGCTTGATCGAGCAGCGCGCGCACGCAGTATTAAGAAATCCCTGATCAAACGACGCATTGTGTGCAACGATAACGGCCCGATGACACCCTTGATGCTTCATTTCCGCGCGCACGAACGAGAAAAATTCCTTTAACACGGCTGCTTCATCTAAAGCGTTGCGATCGGGGTCGTCTAATTCGATGCCCGTGACTTTCAGGCTGGCCGGTTCGATCACTAAGCCAGCGGCAGGTTCAACGTTCCAACTCTCCTGGCTCTTGATGAGCAATTGATCATCCTGCATGTGCAAAAAGCTGCATGCCAGTTCGAGAATTGGGTTGGTGAGATGATCGAAGCCGCCGGTCTCTAGATCTAGGACCACAGGGAGGTAGCCGCGAAAACGTTCAGAAAGTTCCATATCGGAATCCTAACAGGATCGCAGCGCCGAGGGGTGCCCGATACACTTAGGTCATGAGTTTGCCGTGCCAGTTTGCATAACCCTAGCCATCGCATAAGATGGCGGCCGAATTTCGAGGACGTACGTGTGGCAGAAAAAAACAAAATCGTCTTGGCTTATTCCGGTGGTTTAGACACTTCGGTGATTTGTCGTTGGTTACAGGAAACCTATGCTGCTGAAGTGATCACCTTCACCGCAGATATCGGTCAGGGGGAGGAAGTGGAACCGGCTCGCGAGAAAGCTCAAGCCATGGGGGTCGAGAAGATATACATCGAGGACCTGACCGAGGACTTTGTTGCTAATTATGTCTTTCCCATGTTTCGCGCTAACACGGTTTACGAGGGCGAATATCTGCTCGGTACGAGTATTGCGCGGCCGTTAATCACTCGTCGTCTGGTCGAGATAGCCCGTGAAAATGGCGCTTACGCGGTGTCCCATGGGTCCACTGGTAAAGGTAATGACCAAGTGCGCTATGAGCTTGGCGCCTATGCTCTGGATCCAGACATAAAAGTCATTGCGCCCTGGCGCGAATGGGATCTGAATTCACGCGAGGCCTTAATGGATTTTTGCGAAAAACACCAGATTCCGGTTGACTACAAGCGAGGTGACAAATCGCCTTACTCGATGGACGCTAATTTATTGCACATCTCATATGAGGGCGGCGGTCTCGAAGATCCGGCCAAAGAAGCGGATGCCGGCATGTGGCGTTGGACGGTCGGCGCGGAAGACGCGCCCGATGAGGCCGGCGTTATTGAACTGTCCTACAAGAATGGTGACCCCTTTGCGTTAAATGGCACCGTGCTGAGTCCGGCAGAGTTGCTACGTGAGTTGAATCGATTGGGCGGCATTCACGGCATAGGTCGGTCGGATATAGTTGAAAACCGCTTTGTGGGTATGAAGTCTCGTGGTTGCTACGAAACACCAGGCGGTACAATTTTGCTGCGCGGCCACCGTGCAATGGAATCCATCACTCTGGATCGCGAAGTCGGTCATCTTAAAGATGAACTAATGCCGCGTTACGCGAAACTGATATACAACGGGTACTGGTGGGCGCCAGAGCGCAAAGTATTGCAAGCCCTGATTGATGAGTCGCAGACCGTAGTTAATGGCCACGTTACCTTGAAGTTGTATAAGGGTTCGGTCAGCGTGTTGGCAAGAAGCTCCGATGACAGTTTGTACGACGCGGATGTGGTGACCTTTGAAGACGACCAAGGCGCCTATGATCAGCGGGATGCCAGCGGTTTCATTAAATTGAATGCGCTGCGGCTGCGCCTCGGCGCCAAGCGCGGACGTGATTACTCTTAACCCTCGAAAAGCAGCCCCATTTGTTGCAAAGAACCGCGCCTGATGGGTAGGCGTAGCAAGAGTATTCTTCATGATTGACGCAGAATTGCCGATCGGTGTGTTCGATTCCGGTATGGGTGGGCTTACGGTACTGAGCGCGTTGCAGACGGCATTGCCGACCGAATCGTTCATTTATCTTGGCGACAGTGCGCGCCTGCCCTATGGCAATAAAAGTGCTGTCACGGTGCAACAGTACGCGCTGCAAGCGTCTTCAGCTTTGGTTGATCGCGGGATTAAGGCGCTGGTTGTCGCCTGTAACACGGCCTCAGCGGCCGCGCTGCCGCTGTTGGCCCAGAGATACGCTCCTCT